>DAOWCB010000298.1 GCA_030633795.1 Candidatus Aminicenantota bacterium
AACCAATCGATTGGAAGAGGAGATCCGGGAAGAATTTCAGGCCCATCAAAGGATTGTCAATCTTGATCCCGGATATTTGACACCCGCTTCTCTTATAATAGCCACAGCCAAAGATTTTTCGCACCGCATTCCTCTCCAAAATGGCATTTACGCCCATCTGGAATTCTTGTTTGGAAAGGACGAAGTCCGAACCTTGGACTGGACATATCCTGATTTCAAATGCAAAGACTATCGGGAATATTTTCTAGAGGTCCGCCAGATTTACCTCTCCCAACTCAATAAATAATTCAGGATCCTGGATTATTTACGGGCCGAGATTGCTGCAGCGGCAAGGCAGTGGCCCACGCAGCTGTAGTGAACTACCGCAAGTGGGTTACAACGAAGTCGATGTGGTGAGATCGGCCTGCCCGCAGGGTAAAAACGGCTGATAAAATTTAAATGGATTTGGATATCTTGTTTTTTGAAAATGGAAAAAAATATCAGCCGTTTTTATAAATAATTCAGGAATCGTTGATGTCGAGGGCTGAGATCTCCCTTAACTTCCTTACAATCTCCGGAAGTTCTCGAAGCACTTCATGGATGTCTTCTTCTTTATTGAACCGGCCCAAGGAGATCCGGATGGAGGATCGGGCCATTTCTGGTCGCAAATTAATGGCATTCAAGACATGCGAGACTTCTTCCGAGTCTTCGCTGCAGGCGGATCCTGTGGATACAAAGATATCTTTTGTGGCCAAAGATAACAGTATGGCCTCGGCTTCCAATCCATAAAAGGAATAGTTCAACGTCCCTTTAATCCTTTTTGTTTCATTCCCATTGAATTTTACTTTGGGAATTTTATCTTCGATGCCACTTTTTAGCATGTCAGCCAGTTTTGCGATGCGTTTTTTATCCTGTTCTCCTTGTTCCTGAACAATCCTAATCGCTTCTCCGAATCCCACGATGCCGATGGTATTTTCAGTGCCAGCCCGCATGAGTCTTTCCTGGTGTCCTCCATAGATAAGGGGCATGATGTTGGTTCCTTTTCGAATGTACAGGGCTCCGATCCCTTTTGGGCCGTAGATCTTGTGGGCAGAAACAGAAAGGAGATCCACACCCAGTTTGTCCACATTGACATCGATTTTCCCGAAGCTCTGAACCGCATCTGTATGAACGAGCACGCCTTTTTTCCTTGCCATCTTCACGACATCTTGGATGGGTTGGATGGTTCCTAGTTCGTTGTTGGCATGCATGAGAGAGATAAGAGCGGTCTTTGTGCTTATTGCCTCTTGAAGACGGTTGATGTCGACAATTCCGGTGTGATCAACGGGGACGAACGTGACTTTAACGCCTTTTCTCTCGAGATAATTGGCTGTCTCAATCACAGCAGGATGTTCGATCGCGGAAGTGATGAATTCATTTTTTTCGGGCATGGCATCCATAACTCCTCGGATTGCGAAGTTATCTGCTTCTGTTCCAGAACCCGTGAAAAATATTTCTGTCCTTTTTGCACCCAAAGCCCTAGCGATCGTATCACGGGATTCTGTTATGATCTCTTTGACCATTCTGCCTATCGGGTAGAGTGAGGAAGGATTTCCAAAATGTTCTTTCAGAAACTCCGTCATTTTTTTCTGAACCCTTGGATCCAGAGGTGTTGTTGCATTATTGTCGAGGTATATCATTTCAAAATTATGTCTTCCTGAAAAAGGATAAATCTTCTTGAGTTTTGGAGATCAGGTTGCTGTATTCTTTTCGATAATGCTGACGACTTCGAATCCCGACCTTTTCTGGCCTTCTTTGGCCGCTGCTCCGATGTGGGGCGTCGCTATCACATTTGGATGATCGATTAGCGTATATTCATCAGGGGGCTCTTTTTCGAATACATCGATGCCTGCTGCTCGCACTTTTCCCGACTCAAGCGCCTCATACAGAGCCTTTTCATCGACCGTTCCGCCGCGGGAGGCATTGACTAAGATCACGCCATCCTTAATTTTGGCAAATTCTGCATCACTGATCATGTGTTTTGTCTGTTCATTCAAAGGCAAGTGGAGAGAAATCACGTCTGATTGTGCCAGAAGTTCATCCAAATCAACCTGTTTGAGATCCAGATCTGTCTGAACGTCGATAATATCATAGACCAGAACCTGCATGCCAAAAGCTAAACCAAGCCGAGCCACTTCCAGTCCGATCCTTCCGCTGCCTATGATTCCCAATGTTTTTTGAAACAACTCTGTTCCTGAAAGGGCCTTTTTTTCCCACTTGTGAGCCTTCATCGATAGATTGGCCTTGCCATGGTTTCGAACGGCTGCCAACATCAATCCCAGTGCGTGTTCAGCGACGGAGGTTGTTGTTGCTGCCGGCGTGTTGTTCACCTGAATTCCTTTCTCTTTAGCTGCATCACAATCGATATTGTCCAGGCCAATTCCAGCTCTCACGATGAGTTCGAGATTGGCGGCTGCTTGGATGACGTTTCGTGTTATTTTGGTGGCGCCTCGGACAACGGCAATGTGGAATTCGGGAATCGTATTGATGAGTTCTTGTTCGTCCATTCCTGTCTTCATTATGACTTCCAGGCCAGGAAGAGCCTTGAGCTTTTCAAAAGCATCAGGGTTCATAGGATCAGCTACGAGTACTTTTTTCATTCCCAATTCTCCTTTAGAACATCCTGGGCGGCTTTGATGGCTTGTCCACTCTCAAAGCCATACCCGAGTTCAGACAGTGTCATTTCCATCGCGCTCAGGGCTATGATGATATCGAATCCTCCCATATACCCTAAGTGGGCAATCCTGAAAAATTCTCCTTTGTGGGGATCCTGAGCACCTGCGATATAGGCTCCGTATTTTCCTTGCATCAATTTGACGAACTGGACTCCATCGATTCCATCTGGAGTTTTGACAGCAGTTAATATATTCCCGGGTTTTTTGGACAGAAGTTCCATTCCGATAGCCTGCACGGCTGCCCGGGTTGCATCCCCGAGAATACGATGGTGTTCAAAAAGATTTTCAAGCCCCATGGATCGGATGATATCCAATGCTTTTTTCTGTTGTATGATCAAAGTAACCGCAGGTGTCCAAGGAG
>DAOWCB010000070.1 GCA_030633795.1 Candidatus Aminicenantota bacterium
CTAAAGATATAGGAAGATCATATGCAGAGCCCTCCTTTTTCCTGTCTGCAGGTGCAAGATTCACAATGATTTTTCGAGGAGGAAAACCATAACCGCAATTTTTAAGAGCTGCCCGGATCCTTTCCTTGCTCTCCCTGATGGCCGTATCGGGCAGGCCGACAGTTATGAACGTGGGAAGCCCCAGGGAAACATCGACCTCTACCTCAACAAGATACGCTTCGATACCATGAAGCGAAGCACTGGAGACTTTGAACAGCATAAGACCTACCATATAAAGACGACAAGACCGCTTGATTTATGTCACTGGATGGGAGGATAACGGATGTATTATTTGCTTTCGGTAAAATCTTTGGCTAGATTTTCCAGCTCCTTCTCGATATCCTTTTGGGTCTTGAATTTAACCTTCGTGACACGGAGGGGAACACCTTTTTCCTTGGCAACAAACTTGATTTCATCTTTTTTCTCAGGTGCTTCTTTTTCCTCTTCCTTCCTCTTCTTCAATCGTTCCTTACCGCCGATTTTTCTTTCGTCCTCTCTAATCTTTTTTTTCACTACGGGAATGGCCAATTTGGTGATCTCTTTGAGCGTCTCAAAAACGCCTTGTCCTTTGACGGCGCAGGTTTCTATATACGGAAATCCGCTGGGATTCAGGAGATTATTGAAGGTTTCTACGGGGATTAAATTATCCAAATCGCGTTTATTGTATTGAAAGACAAGCGGGATAAAGTTTAAATCAACGCTGTGCTCCAGGAGATTCCTTCGAAGCCCATCGAAACTCTCCAAATTGGCATCGAGAAGAGGAATTTGGGAATCCGCCACAAATACGATCCCATCGACCCCTTTTAAAACGCTCCTCCGGGAGGCCGCGTAAAAAACTTGTCCTGGAACGGTCATGAGTTGCAGATGGATTTTAAAATTGTCGACGATACCAGCTTTGATCGGAAGCAAATCAAAAAACAACGTTCTTTCGGTATCGGTTTCTAGACAGATCAGCTCGCCCCGGAAATCAGCATCCATGTTTGTGTATATGTAACGTAGGTTTGTGGTTTTACCGCTTAATCCTGGTCCATAATAAACGATTTTTATTGCAAGATTTCCCGTAGCGTAGTTTATAAAGGCCATTAGCTTTTTTTAACCGATCTTTCTGGATTATTTTTTAACACAATCATTTCTTTCCGTCAATCCTGTCTCCAGGCTAAATCCAAGTGCAAAGAAATCGAGACTCTGCTCAACTATTTAGTCAAATAAGATTCCATTAAGATGAACATTATACCAGAGTTTGATTAAAGATTATCAAACATTTTTTTGTATTTATCCACAACCTTTGGCCAGGAATAGTTTTCTTTTACATATTCACATCCATTATTTCCCAAGACTTCTCTCAGTCTTTTATCATTTAAAAATAGGTTCAAATCAGCTTCGAACTCTTGATAATCAGCGTAATATAAGCCACCTTTTCCTTTTATGCAATGCTGTTTGAGTGGGTCTGTTTTTTCCTGAACGAAAATCGGGGTTTGGACGGCCATGGACTCAAGCGCTGCCATGCAAAGGCTTTCAAAATACGAAGGATGGATCGTCACCAGCGCACCACGCATGGCTGCGTTTTTATCTTCCGGTGAAACAAATCCCAAGCACCTTATTCCTGGATGAGGAGGCAATTCCATCAGTAATTTTCCGATCAGCACCAACTTCAGGTTTGGATTTTGGCGGTAGTATCTGAGGAAATATTCTATAAGCTCGCCACAACCCTTTCCTGGTTCTATACGACCGGCATAAAGCATGTATGGAGCCGATATCCTGTGTCTCTGGAAAAACTCGTGCGTATCCGGTTCCTTCGGTACATCCACCCCAACCCCGACAATCTCTTGATATTTATCCTCAAAGGAAAACTGACGGCTGAGCATATCTTTCTCTGAGGCTGTGTTGAACATGAATGCATCCGGAGCGGAAAAAACCTCCTTCATGATATCCAAGTGTATAGCCGGCTCATCATGAGCTGTGGGAACCAGGACTTTCTCCCCTTGGATTCTTTTCAATCCCCAATAGGTGTTGTAGTACAGGTAGGTAAAAAAGATGAAAAAATCATGTTCCTTTTCTTGTTTTTCCAGAGCGTCCAGGAGCGCGGGGCTGGACGGCCCCTGTTTTTCCATCCATTCCCATTCATCCTTTTGGGTATGATCGTTAAAGAAAATCCAGTCTGAGAATTTATTGAACGACTGGATTTCCCGTTCCCGATCCACCAAAAACCGCTTGATATGGACACCGTTCAGTATAGACTCCCCTGGGGAATATTCATTTTTCCATGTTACGTAATCCTTCGCTGTTGTGGTGTAAACCGTGCAGTCATATCCCGCTTCAACCATTTTTTCCGCAATCTGCCGGCAGTGAAGCTCTGATCCTCCCATGACCTCTTTGCCGTACCGCTGAACCACAAATGCTAGCTTCATTTTTTCAACTCACCAATCATCCGAAGCAAAATTTCTTGTTTGTCTATATTTTTAAACCTCTCCAGCCTTTGTTGTTGTCCCAGGATGATATCCTGTCTCAATTTTTCCTGATGCGCCACAACATCGATCAGCTCAGCAACGTAATCCACCTTTTTGTGCTTGATCAGGACTCCAGCTCCATCCAATGTGAAAGGAACCGCCGTGCAATCGTAGGCAATGATCGGAAGGTTGAATACCATGCTTTCTATGAAGGGCAACCCGAATCCTTCATGTTCGCTCAATGACAGAAAAACATCCGCAGCCTTGTACAGAGAAAACAACTCATCATCGGGGATATGGCCAGTAAAACATATCTCCTCTGGTTTCAGATAAAACTCATCAGCTAATCGGACCAGGCTTTTATAATATTGGGGAAGGGAAGATGTTTTCCCTACCACGATTAAACGCACGAGGGGAGATATATATTTTTTAAAATAAAATATAACACGGATGAGATCGTCGATCTTTTTGTTCGGAACGATTCGTCCCACGAATAAAACATTAGTCCGATCATCCCGGAACAATTCGTACATAAAATGATTCATGGGCCGACTGTATTTATTGAAATCCACAAAAAGTGGAAAGACCTCGGTTTTTGTGTATCCGACCTGAACAAGTTCCTGACGATTAAATTCTGAATCGGCAAGTGCCATTCTCACATGAGGCACCAAAGATGTCAGTTCTTCTCGCCCAACACGGGAGATGCGCGCCATTTCCGGGCTGAATCCTTCGAAGAATTCATGTGGTGTGAGGTTGTGATATAGAATGACTCTGCGGGATGGCAACTCCGCAAATACTGCAGTTAAAGGCGAGGGAAGGGCATAATGGAGGATGGTTACATCTAAAGGATCAGGCTTGCCGTAAGAGGAAAACAGTTTACATGCGTCTTCTAGCCCCAAGTCTCTGGTCAAACAATAAATGTCTGAATCAAATCCTTGAGAGAGAAAAAACTCTTTCATATGAAAAGCTGTATCCCCAATCGCATCCCCCCGATGAAAGGCTGGGACAAGCTGGTCAACTCTCATTTTTTTGCCACCTTTTGGATATGATCGAGAAGGATGGTGCTCACATTTTCCCTGCTGAATTTTTCGAGAGCTTTTTTCTGGGATAGGACTATCTTTTCTTTAAAAACCTTATCCTTGTGCAGCTTATCCAGGAGGGCTGCTGTCTTAGAAAAATCTTTTTCGTGAACGAGGATCCCTCCCCCGTTCATGGTCTCCTCGATGGCTCCTGCTGCATAAGCCACCACAGGAAGTCCCAGATAATAAGATTCGACAAGAGGAACGCCAAACCCTTCATGCTCACTCATACTCAAGTACACATCAGCCAACTGAAAACACGCAAGGAGCTCAGCAAAATCCACCCGTCCGGGAAAATGGACATCGGACAAATCTAACTCCTCCACAAGCCTTTTGAGGGCCGCAAAATAACGTTCCATTCCTCTGAAATCACCCACGAGAAGAAGCTGGGAATCGAGATTGAAATATTTTTTGTAAAAATGGAAGGTTTTGATCACGTCCTCGAATTTTTTGTTCGGGATCACTCGGCCTACGAAAAGTACAGTGAATTTCCCGTTGTCGTATATCTGCCGGACCACAGGATCTTGTTTCCCATTGAATTTGGAATAATCAATCAACAGGGGAAGGACACCTGTATTTGCATATCCCAGCGACTCCAGTTCTTTGCGATTGAATTCTGAATCACCGAGCGCAAGATCTACTTTATCCACAAAAAGCTTGATCTCCAAACGACCTTTATAACATTCGCGACTCAGAATCCGATGGTTGTCCAAGAAGAATTTGTAGGGAGTGATGTTGTGGTAAATCATGATCCTTTTATCTGGGATTCGGAAGAACATCTTCGAAACAGGGGAACCTATCGAAAAATGGAATATGACAACATTGGAAGGAGAGCTAAATTTCGTGTATTCCTTGAAATCCTTTGCGTATTTCGCCATGCGGGGTTCGTAAAACCGGGTGAATATCTCTGACCTATGCCCATTCTTCTTAAGGGCTTTTTGAATCTCCAGCATTTCATCGGATATGGCGTCTCCGTATGTAAGGGACGTGGCAAACTGATGAATTTCCACTATTTCTCCTTTTCCAGTTGATCAAGGATGGATAGGTATTTGTTTTCGATAACATCCCACGTGTAATGTTGCTGGAAAAATTCTTTGCCGTTTTTGCCCATCGCGTCGCGGAGTTTGGGCGTGTGGAGGAGCAACCGAAGTGCCTCCTCGAATTCGAAATAGCTGCGGTAGTAAAGACCTGCATTGCTCCGCTTACACTGGCCTTTCAGAACCTCGCACTGGCCATTGGCCAAAACCGGTTTTCCCATGGCCCAAGCTTCCAATGTCACCATGGACAAACTTTCATAAAAGGAGGGCATCATCAACATCAGAGCGCCATCGAGGCCCGAAAACTTGTCTTCCTCGGATAAAAAACCAAGATGGATGATATCAGGGTGGGCGGGGATATTCAGCTTGCTGCTTCCTATCAATACCAGCTTGACATCCGTGGCATGGTCCTGCTTAAACTTCTGAAAATATTGGAATAGCTGGGCGCATCCCTTATTCTCGTCGATCCTTCCGACATAGATGACATAATCCCCGTTGATCCCGTATTTTTGGCGAAATTCATCCGGGAAAAATTTTTCGTGGATCTCTGTTCCCACTCCCACCACATCTCCCAAAATATCCTGATTTTGGGAGATGGCATTGATCCTGTTTTTCTCTTCCACTGAATTGTATATGAATGCCCGTGGTTTCCTGAAAAGGTCCTTGAACAGGCTGAGATGGATGATCGAATCATGCTCGGCTGTGGGCACGAGGATGCTTTTATGGGGCAGGGCGTTTATTCCCCAGTAAGAATGATAATACCGATAGCTGAAAAACAGGAAATAATCATAGTCATTTTCGTGATCCTTGATATATTCGATCAATGCGGGAACTAAGGGGCCTTCCTCCTCCAGCCACTTTAGCTCATCATCGAATGTATGTTCATTATCTACAATGTGGTTCTGTATGCGGCCGAACCTTTCAGGATCCCTGGACCGGATCACAGGGAACCGTCTGACACAGATACCATTGACCATCTCCTCTCCCTCAGGGAAATGATTCTTCCAGGTTATGTAATCATAAGCTTGGGTTGTCAAGACTTCTACGTCACAGAATTTTTTCATGTGTTCGACAACCCAGCGGCAGTGCAATTCTGCCCCACCATTGATCTCTAAACCATACCTTTGCACAACAAAAGCGAGTTTCATCCGAATACTTTGCTCTCCAGAGTCTTCTCTCTTTTTCCTAAAAATTCAAAATCTTTTTCCATGATGCGGGTTTTGAGTTTCAGGTTCTCTTGTTCAATTTTCAATTTGGTCAGCTCCACAACAATGTTATGCGAGAGATTATGGATTAGCTGTGTATACTCCCGCACGCGATTGAGCTCTTCTAACCGGCTTATCGTCGCCTGATTGACCTCGTCCAGTTTTTGACGGATTTGGTTAAAATTTTCATCCACATGTCTCTCTAACAGATCGATCCGCTGGTTCGCGGCGTATAAATTTTGGATCGTGTCTTTGAGCTCTTGATGCACGGGCAAGACCAAAAACTTGATGATTGGAGTAATCGGCTTAAAGAGTTTCAACATAACATTCTTTATCTTTGCCTTTTTCCCCGAAGGACCTTCAGGCTGAAGTGGAGCAGGAGCTTGCGTTGAGGTATAAGAAGGTTGAGCCGGGAGTTCTGACTCAGAAATTCTGGGCTGGCTGGCTTTTTTTTTCTTGATCTGATCCATGATGTCCTCGACATCGACGTTTTCATAATCAATCTTTATTTTCTCATTTTTGTTGTTATTTTCATCTCCCATCAGATTCTCCTTAAATTTTCAGTTTCTCAAACACGCTCTGAACATCCAGGATATCGGGAAGGGGGCAGAGTTTCATGTGTTCGATATCACGTATTTCTCGTACGGTTAATATCCCGTCCTTTATCTTTTGCTCGATTTTTTTTTCGATCTCTTCCAGGATTTTTTCCTGCTCTTTTTTTGTTAAACATTTAATCTTTAAAAAGTCAGTCATTTTTTCTTCCCTTGTCATTTTTTTTCTCATTTTAAATAAAAACACAGATAGGGGTCAAATTTACTTATTGGATAATAAGCATTTCCAAAACCGTGATGGTCCTAAAGCAGTCGGGCAAGCTGATGAGGAAGCCATCCGGAGGCGAGCGGGCATGGTTCCTCGAAGAGGAGAGCGAGCCGAGGAATAAGCGGGCTGACGTTTCAGCTTGCCTGACTGTTTCTTTATCACGGTTTTGGAAATGCTTTCTATCGTATATAACCCAAGGCTTTTAACTGTTTTCTGAGCTCTTCGTCAATCTTGAGCTTTCTGGTCTTTTTCTTCTGGGCAGCCTCGTAGATTTCATTGATTTTCTGGACGATATGATTCGCCAGCTGAGGTCGCTCATCGGCAATATTCTGCTGTTCCTCCGGATCCAAAGCCAAGTCATAGAGTTCCATAAGGCTCAAAATGGGCGGTGGATAAACAAAATATTTAAGGTCCTCAGGGCTATATTTCTTGCTGAGGATGAGCTTTTCTTTTCCACGATTCATGGCAATCTTTTGAGGAATACGGGAAGCGAGAACATTCGAAGCAACGTCAGCCAAAAACATCCTGTCTCCTTTTTCTTTTCCTTTTATCAGA
>DAOWCB010000274.1 GCA_030633795.1 Candidatus Aminicenantota bacterium
GTACTACTTACTTTATTAAAAAACAAAAAATATTTCAAATCTTCCTTCTTTTCAGTAACCATCTCTATTTCCGTGATATATTGGGCATTTGGGGATGGTTGAAGCGACCATTGAAGATTTAGTCATAACGACCCGTTCTTCGAAGGAATCTGACGCAGTCAGACAGCGATGTTGTATTGAGCACGACTTTGCTAAATGAATAGAGATCCGGGCAAGCACGGGAACAGAGGATAGAGTGGAAGAGATTGGGTGTTAACGTGCGCAGTTCATAGCCGCCGAGAAGGGCGGTAAGGGATGGCGTTAAAAATCGTCACGAGAGCAAAACCATTCCTAAAAACCCATATGAAGCCTTTTGATATTACGCAAATAGAAATGCTTACATTGACATCGATTATTTTGTCATGATAGGTTTGATGTGAATGGAGGAACCATGTCCAGATGGAAAAAACGAAACAGCATAACAAGGCGCAATTTCCTCAAATCTGCTGCTGTGACAATTATGGCACCGGCCATCGTGCCGTCAACTGTTTTTGGACAATCTGCCCCGAGCAACACCCTTCAGATGGGATGTATCGGTGTGGGCCGGCAGGGCCAGGGTGATATGCAAGAATTGATCTACCGTGGTTTAGATGTCGGAGCACGTGTCGTGGCCGTGTGTGATGTGGACCGGCACCGTATGGAGGATGCCCAGTGGCTGGCAGAAAAGATTTATGCCACTGAGCTCAACAAAGGAAGCTATAAGGGTTGTGCTGCCTACTCCGATTTCCGGGAACTGCTGGGCCGAGAGGACATTGATGGAGTTTTGATCGTCACACCCGACCACTGGCATGCTGCACACGCCATCGCGGCCGCAAATGCCGGCAAGGACATTTTCCTGGAGAAACCGCTGACGTATTCCATCGCTGAAGGGAGGAAACTCGTTCAGGCCGTGCGCAAAAACAAACGGATCCTCCAGGTAGGTTCTCAGCAGCGCTCCTCCACCTACTTTCTGATGGCCTGCGAACTGGTGCGCAACCAGCGCATCGGCAAACTGCATACGATAAAAGTCTGGCTGCCCGAGGACCAAGGCACCGGCGATCCGCAGCCGATGCCTGTGCCCAAGAATCTCGATTTCAACTTTTGGCTTGGCCCCACGCCTCAAGCTCCATTCACCGAGGACCGCGTCCATCCGCAAAGAAATTACAGCCGGCCGGGATGGCTCCAGATCGAACAGTACTGCCGGGGTATGATCACAGGCTGGGGCTCCCACATGAACGACATCGCACAGTGGGGCAACGGAACAGAGGATACAGGACCTGTCGTGATCCAGGCCAAAGCAACGTTTCCTGACAGAGGACTTTTTGACGTCCACACCAAGTATCGCTCTGAGGCAAAATACGCCAACGGTGTCAGCCTGATCCAGGAAACAGGAAATCCGGCGGGTGTCCGGTTCGAGGGTGATAAGGGTTGGATATTCGTCAAGAGGGGTGCGATCGATGCATCCGACAGAGAGATCCTCCGCCAGAAAATCCGTGAAGACGAGATCAAACTATATGTAAGCACCAACCACATGAGGAACTTCCTGGAATGCATCCACAGCCGGAAGGACCCGGTGGCACCGGTCGAGGTGGGACACCGCTCGAATACCATCTGCGTGATGACACACATCGCGATGAAACTCGACCGTAAGCTGGAATGGGATTCCGAAGCCGAACGCTTCATCGATGATGATGAAGCCAACCGCTGGCTGGATTATCCGCATCGTGAACCGTGGACGGTTTGAATAAATCGCAACGAACCCTATCCCCATCATAGGTCTTTTTACGTGGCGGATACTGTCTGGCTCACCAGCATGAAAAAGGTCTGACCGATCCCATCAAGAACTTGCGGGATGAATAGGGCTTTTCAAAGCATTTAATTCCTGACAAATTATTTTTCAATGATCCGGTATTCAAAAAATTGAGCTCTGTGGTCAGCATCGAGCAGATAGATTTTATCTTTGTGACACCGGATGTCATTGACGTAATGAGTCAGAGGAAATTTATAGAGGAGAATGCCATCACTATCATACAACTCAAGCTGAAAAATATCCGTTTTCGAGGAGTCCCCATCCTGTTTTTCCCGAGAATCGGGGGATCCGGAAGGTTTGATTTCAATATTCGGGCGTTGCAGCCCGACAACCCACACACGTCCGTTTTCATCCACGGCAATCCCGTTGGAGCACTGGTTCATTTGTGGGATAGAAACGGATATCTGGTTACCGGAGATTTTGGTCTCGCTTCGCTTTTTGGGAGGCTTTGTTCTGTAGCCGAGTTCTCGACTGGCCTTCCAGAGAAGCCTGCCCTCCGGATTGAACTTTTCAATACGGTTCTGGTATTTGAATGCGGAATAGATATTCCCATCAAGATCGACATCAAAATCATAATCGTTCCCGACAGAGTTCAGCATCATATCCTTATAATTGTACTTCTCCCCTAAGGTGGCTCGCACAGTTCCGGTTGGATCCAATAATTTCAGGTACTTCGGAAGTTCCTTCAAATCCTTGGGATCCCCTAAGGAGATGGATAGAATTCCGCCGGTTCCCATCAACATGAAACCATCTTTTAAAAGGCGAATAGGACCGGCCATGTGTTCGTGCATATTCAAACTCTCGATCAGGGATTCATCCGGGGCAAAGACCCCTATTCTCTGATTGTGTGCATCCGGGATATATATTCGGCCTTTTTTGTCGCAATCTATGGACATCGGCATTTGGAATTCGCCAGGCCCCTGGCCTTTCCGGCCGAACGAGGAGATGAATTTTCCATCCGGCGAAAACTTCTGGACGCGGTGATTTCCTGCATCCAGCACGTATATGTTCCCCACCCTGTCAAAAGCGATATCCGCCGGCTTATAAAAAAGCATATTTTCATCAGCCGAATCCGTCTCTCCGATGGTCCGCATAAATTCCAGAGAAAGTTTCGGACTATCTTTCCATTTGCCAACACTGCCGTTTTTAATCTCGGCAACATCCTGTCCAGAATAGGAGGGATTTGCCAGGACCAGAATTGCAGAGGCGATTAAACAAGAATAAAATCTCTTCCATATCAAATATTTCATCTTTTTCGTCCTTTCCCTTCATTAAACATCCGATGATAAAAAATAGTTCCAATGGAAACGTGGCTTCAGAAAGAAAATATTATGATCCTTTTCCCAGGTCAAACAAGTAAATTAAGGTCGGTTCGCTATTTTTTCTGTTTTTCACCTAAAGCTGTGGAAA
>DAOWCB010000221.1 GCA_030633795.1 Candidatus Aminicenantota bacterium
ATCACCATTTTATTTCCTGTACGTCCCACAGCTTGCATGGTCAATGAGGCAATGATAAACGGCATGAGTGCTCCCAGCAGCAATCCAACGACCGTTCCTACGTCGGTAAGGCTGATATTGAGCAAATCCTGCCCTGCTTCTTTAAGATATTTGTTAACGGTTTCTTGGTAAGCGGAAAATAACGCCAATGCGGTGAGTGCTGCCGAGCCTATGGCAAAGCCTTTCCCTATGGCTGCTGTCGTGTTTCCCAAAGAATCAAGCTTGTCCGTAATTTTTCTGATATTTTCGCCCGCGTTGGTCATCTCCGCAATGCCTCCTGCATTGTCTGCTATCGGACCGTAGGAATCTGTAGACATGACGATGCCTATCGTTGCCAGCATTCCTACTGCTGAGATGGCAATGCCATACAGGTTATACAGCTTGAAAGATACAAAAATGGCAGCTGCGATGGTTAATAGGGGGAGGATTGTGCTTTGGAAACCGACGGCTAAACCAGTGATCAATATGGGCGCACTGCCGGTTTGGGCAGCCCGGGCAATGGTTTTCACGGGAGGACCAGATGTGAAATATTCACTTTCCAAGCCAATCAAGACACCAGCAACCATCCCGATCAACACGGACCAGAAAATATTCATATGCCCTTCGACAGCACCCAGAAGACCTTTTATGCAGAAATAGGCACCCACGATGAATATGAATCCGCTGATGTAGTAGGAATTTCTGAGGGCCGATTGAGGATTTATGTTCTTGAGCCAATTGATGGAAAACACTCCTATGATGGAGCTCACAAGACCCACCACGATCAGCAGCAACGGAAGAGACATATGATTGATGGAATGCTGAAGCGTTGTTCCGATGGCCAAAGATGCAATCACCGAACCGACATAGGACTCGAACAGGTCTGCACCCATACCTGCCGTGTCTCCGACGTTATCCCCGACATTGTCGGCGATCACACCAGGATTTCGAGGATCATCTTCCGGGATTCCGGCTTCGATTTTTCCCACGAGGTCTGCGCCAATGTCAGCGCTTTTTGTGAAGATCCCTCCGCCGATACGCGCGAATAGGGCTACAGAACTGGCTCCCATGGCAAATCCACTGATGATCTCCATGTCCTTTGTGAAAAAATAGATAATGCCGATGCCCACAACACCCAGGGCTGCCACGGAAATTCCCATTATGGCCCCACCCTGAAAGGCAATGGTCAGGGCTTTTGGTGTTCCCCCTTCTATGGCGCCCTGTGTGGCACGGACTGCCGAGCGAGTGGAACCTTTCAGCCCGATGAAACCAGCCAGCATGGAGCAACTGGCTCCGGTCAGGAAGGCCAAGCTTGTGTACACAGAAAACAGTCGCCATAGGACAACAAACATAACGGCAACAAAAATAAAAATGTAGGTGTACTCTCGTCTCAAGAAAACCATGGCTCCTGAATGCACAGCCTCCGAGATCTCCACCATCCTTTCGTTTCCTTGTGGATACCTCTTGATCAAGAAGTACAAGGCCAGCGCAAAAACGAGTCCTAGAAATCCTATAATAAACGAATACGGTATCAAATTGAGTAACGACATTTTTTATACCTTTGTTCTAGGATTTGGCCTTCGATGTATAGCATAATTTCATCCAAATTTCAATTACCTCGAGAAAGAAGGAAATTCTGCCTTTTCGCCGAATAAACTATAGGGTCCGCAGGAAAGGATTTTGACCCAGATAAATTGGTCGAATACGTCGTTTGGAGAGTTAAAATTAACGACCTGATAACCGGCGTTTCGGCCTGTATAGACATGCGGATCTTTTTTACTGATTCCAGTGCAAAGGATTTTTTGAGTCTGGCCTATCAAGGATTTGTTTTTTTCCAGTTGTATCTTTCTCTGGAGGGCCTGAACTTGGATTAAGCGGTTTTTTTTCTCTTCAAAAGCAATGTTATCCTCTTTTTTAGCAGCCGCTGTTTGAGGACGGGGGGAGTAACGGAAGGAAAAAATGTTAGTGTACCGGACGTTTGCGAGAAGACCGAGTGTCTCTTGGAATTCAACCTGAGTTTCACCCGGAAATCCGACGATTATATCCGTGCTTAGATGAATATCAGGCATCAAATTACGAAGAAGGTCGATCTTTTCGAGATATTCTTCTCTCGAATATCCTCTGTTCATCCTCTGAAGTACTGAGGTGGATCCGGATTGTATCGGCAGATGAAGCTGATGGCAGACTTTATTAGCTTTTTTCATAGCATAAGCTATTTCATCGATAAAATTTTTGGGATGAGATGTGATAAATCTGATCCACTCGATGCTGGCGATCTTGTTGATATTTTCTAATAAAGCTGCAAAATTATCGCCGGTTTCTGGATCGATGTAGGAATTGACATTTTGCCCCAAAAGCTGAATCTCTTTGTAGCCTTTAGACGCCAATTCTTCAGCCTCTTCCAGAATGCTAGGGATCGGCCTGTACTTCTCTCTGCCTCTAGTGAAAGGCACAACGCAGTAGGAACAGAAATTGTTGCATCCCTCCATTATGGTGATGTAGGCGCTCACTTTGCTGTCTCGCTTGATTTGCTGGACAGGCTGGTCACGCCATTCAGGGCTCCACTCTGTGAAAAGGACTTTTTTTCTGGTTTGAGAAGGAATGATCTGTGAGATTTTTCCGTAGTTATCCGGTCCTATAATGAAGTCCAGAGAAGGTTTTTTATCCCATAACTTGGACCTGTGGAGCTGGGCGACACAACCGACAACTCCGATTATAGTTCCCTTTTTCTCTTTAAGGGATTCCAACCTGCCAAGCAAAGAATAGAGTTTTTCTTCGGATTTTTCTCTCACCGCGCAAGTGTTAACTATAATCAAATCGCTCTCTTCAGGAGTAGGGGAGGCTGTCAAACCTGATGCCAACAACATACCGGCTATGTGCTCTGAATCGCTTGTGTTCATCTGGCAACCGAAGGTGTGGATAAAAAATTTCATGAGTTTATATCAGGTCCGTAAGAATGTCTGCTGCATTTTGGACAAATTTGGGACAAAGGGTTTCAAACAAGCCTTCTTTTTCCGCCTTAATGTATTCCTCTTCCGAGCCAAGATCATAGCCCAACAATTCCTTACAGATGATGGAACCGTGAAGGTTTTCAAATTTCTGGATAAAATGTGTAACGGATTCATAGGTTCTATCTCTAGCTGGGATGTCTTCGGCTTGTGTTCGTCCTAATTTGAGTCCGATAACCATGAGTGCTCCTGAGACGGCTCCGCATATTTCACCTCGATGGGCTATTCCGCCTCCGAACGGCTGGGAAATCTTGAGCGCCAAGTTCAGATCAAGGTCGAATGCATCGGAAAAGGCCGAGAGCACAGCTTGGGAACAGCTAAAACCTTGTTTGAACCTCTCAACTGCAGTTTTGCTTCTGTCTTTTTTCATTTTCTCTTTAATCCCTCTTTTGATTTTAACCTGAATTATTCAAAAAAAACGTCGTTTTTTTTAATTCAGCAGTGTAAAGAACTTATTCTGACATTGCTGCTAATGACAACAAAATCAGTTACTAGAGTACCATTTTTTCAAATTTTAATATACCTTATAGTCGGGGTGGGTAAGCATCCTTATTTCCGTGATAAATTGGGCTTTTGGGGATGCTTGAAGCGACCATTGAAGATTAGCCTTCACGAACTGTTCTTCAAGGGTAGCAATATGGGGACCTCCCCATATTGTCGGCGAGGATGTATTGAGCACGACTTTACTAAAGGATTAGAGATCCGGACAATCATAGGAACAAAAGCTAGAGTGGTAGAGATTGGGAGTTAACG
>DAOWCB010000028.1 GCA_030633795.1 Candidatus Aminicenantota bacterium
CATTGGGAAAATTGATTATTTGACAAGATCAGAATCACTCCTATTTTGGCATGTCAATCGGAATGCAAAAAGCGAACTTGACTAATACCGATGATTCTCGAATAATGCGTTAGAATCCCATGCGTAAGTGGCTGTTTTTCCTGTTGATCATCGCGGTCGCATATGTCATTTCACAGATTGGGAAAAAAACCACAGGTCGCTCTTCCTTCCTTAAAAACATCAGTGAAACAATCGGGACCATCGTCTGGGTTCTGATTGTTGTTTACACTGTGGGATTTCTGTATTGGCTTTACACAGAACTATTTAAATAATAGCTAATCTGAATTATTCATAAACATTATTATTCTACGGAACGACATTATGCTATTGTGGAATTCAGGCTAATTTGTCGAATGATATGCTGAAAAGAGTACAGGATAGAAATCAAAAGGAGATAATCGGCTTGGCGATATAAATACTGTCTTCTTCCAAAAACGTCTCGATCCTAACTACTTCGAATCCCGCTTTTTTGAGATCATCGATCATATCTTCTTTCCGGGAGCACCCGTGCTCATCCCCCCAATCCACTTTTTCCGGATCACACTCCACGATAACGAGCATTCCATCAGGCTTCAAGCTGGGACGGATGTTCCGGATGATCGGGTCAGATTCGGCCAAATGGTGGTACACGTTGATCATGAACACGACATCCAACGATCCGAAGGAAAACCCAGGGTTATCCATCTTGCCGATAACTGTCTCGACGTTTTTGAATCCATCTCTTTTGTATCGCCTTCTGAGATGGTCCAGGGCACTTCTATCGATGTCGTTCGCGTACACCTTGCCAGACTCCCCCACCCGATCAGCCAGCCACATCGTCATTCGTCCCGTGCCAGCCCCGATCTCGCCGATAGTCATACCTTGTTTGAGACCGATAGCGTCCATGATCTTGATCGGCGGCTGGCGCTGATTGAGTCTTTTCTCCCATTCTTCGACCTGAAATGAACGTTCCTGAAGGATTTTTGTTCCTGCACGGATTTCTGCATTTTTCGGATAAGAAAGCATGATGAAGGACAAAAGCAATAACGTTAGAAACAAAAATTCAAGTCTTTTTATTTTCATGACGCCACCTCATATCAATACTTCCTTTCTCAATTAAAATTATACAATACTTGGTACCTTAAAACACGTATGCCGCTTTAAAAAACAAGGTGTGGCCTTGATCTCCCTTCTCCCCGAAACGGCCTGTTCCCTTCTGGTAACCCAGTTGGATAAGACCAAAAGGCGGCTGGAAGCGGTAGGCCAAATACAGAATAGTCCACTATACTCTTTTTCAAATCGTCAAACAATCCAAGAATTTACACACTCATCCCTGAATGAAATAGGGAGCTTCCGTAGTTTGGATGGGATGGTATTCAGGGAATAGAGAGGAGTGTGACTACAATCCTTTGCTCATGGCGTCCAAGAATTGAGCATTTGTTTTGGTTTTGGACATCTTTTCCGCTAAGAGTTCCATGGCTTCTACTTCGCTCAACTGACTAAGTACCTTTCTCAAGATCCAGATGCGATTCAAGTCTTTTTCCTCGATCAGCAATTCTTCCTTTCGTGTCGCCGATCTGTTGATGTCGATGGCCGGAAAAAGCCGTTTATCAACCAGTCTGCGGTCCAAGTTGATTTCCATATTCCCGGTTCCTTTAAACTCTTCGAAAATAACCTCATCCATTCGACTTCCAGTATCGACCAAAGCCGTGGCTATGATGGTTAAACTGCCCCCCTCTTCAATCTTTCTTGCCGAACCGAAGAATTTTTTTGGTTTGTTCAGAGCATTCGCGTCTATTCCACCGGATAGGACCTTGCCAGAGGGAGGAATAATCGCATTATGCGCCCTTGCCAGACGAGTGATGCTGTCAAGCAGGATAATCACATCCCTCTTCAACTCAACGAGGCGCTTGGATTTTTCCAGAACGATGTGGGATACCTGGGCATTCCGCCCAGGAGGTTCGTCGAAAGTGGATGCAACAACTTCCCCTTGGATGGTTCTTTTGAAATCCGTCACCTCTTCGGGCCTCTCAGCCACTAGAAGAACAATTAAAAATACTTCTGGGTGATTTTTTTCAACGGACTTTGCAATGGTTTTGAGCAATGTTGTCTTCCCTGCTCGCGGCGGCGAGACAATCAATCCCCTCTGACCTTTTCCTATGGGCGTCAACATATTCATCACTCTAGCATCCAGATTTTTTGGATTCCCATCCTCAAGATCGAATTTTTCGAAGGGATACAGTGGAGTGAGCCCTTCAAAACGAAGGTTTCTCCGGGATTTGAAGATGCTATCAGGGTGTGCAAAATTAATGGCTTCTATCTTGATAAGGGCAAAGTATTTTTCCCCTTCTTTGGGAGGACGAACGATTCCAGATATTGTATCTCCCGTTCGCATCTGGAATTTCCTTATTTGTGATGGAGAGACATAGATGTCATCCTGGCTGGGCAAATAGCTGAATTCAGGAGCTCTTAGAAATCCAAATCCATCGTCTAGGCATTCCAGCACTCCTTCTGAAAAAAGCAGCCCGTTTTTTTTCGCCTGGGCCTCCAGAATTTTGAATATGAGGTTTTGTTTGCTGGATTCTTCGACATCTTTTTTTGTTAAACCCGCTTCAGAAGATATTTTGTAGAGATCCTCAAGTTCTTTTTCATCGAGTTCTGCTAAATTATACTCTTTCATTTTTTTACCTCTTTGTGAATTTAGTTTATACCGATCTTACCTATCGACCTTTAATGAGTGATAGGGGGCTCTTTGACTTCAGATGAGTCAGAAATTTTTTCTTTTTTCAGTTTTTTCGGCATCTCTTTGACCAGGGCAAGTCTCAAAACCTCTTCCATGGAATCGACAAAATGGATGGTCAGGTCATCCTTGACATTTTTTGGCATATCCTTCAGATCCGGCCTATTATCAGCCGGTAGTATGACCTTTATTATCCCTTCCCTGTGAGCAGCCAATAACTTTTCCTTAATTCCTCCGACAGGTAAAACTTTCCCCTTTAGGGTGATTTCTCCACTCATGGCCACTTTCTTAGAAATAGGGATTCCTGTCAAAAGCGAAATGATGGAGGTGGCAATCGTGATTCCTGCCGAGGGGCCTTCTTTGGGAGTTGCACCCTCAGGAACATGGACATGTATGTCAAAATTTTTGTGCAGATCTTTGGCTATACTCAGTTCGTACATTTTTCCCCGCACATAACTGAAGGCGGCTTGGGCCGACTCTTGCATGATCTCTCCAAGTTGGCCGGTCAACAGAAAGTTACCTTTACCATGGACTTTGGTAACCTCAAAAGTGAGAAGTTCTCCGCCGAACTCTGTCCAAGCCATTCCGATAGCTCCTCCGATCTCGTCATTTTTATCGATTTCTAAGCGCCTGAACCGTGGGATACCCAAATATTTTTCCAACCTCTTAGGCGTGACGGTTTCGCTGTAATCCTTCCCTTTTGAAACGACTTTTTTGACAACTTTTCGACAAACTGACATGAGCTCCCGCTCTAAATTCCTGACACCGGCTTCTCTTGTGTATTCCCGAATGATTTTTTGAATGGATTTGTCTGTGATCTTGAGCATAGATTCTTTTAGTCCATGAGCTTTTATCTGCTTCGGAAGAAGAAATTGTTTGCCGATTTGAAGTTTCTCATCTTCTGTGTACCCAGGAAGACGGATCATCTCCATACGATCCTGCAAGGGTTTCGGAATGGGCTCCTGCATGTTAGCAGTCACGATGAACATAACTTGTGACAGGTCATAATCTGTATCTATATAATGGTCAAGAAAAGTGCTGTTTTGTTCGGGGTCCAATACTTCCATCAAGGCTGAAGCAGGATCTCCCCTGAAATCCATGCTCATCTTGTCCACTTCGTCAAGGAGGAAGACAGGATTTTTTGTCCCTGCACGCTTTATCATCTGAATGATTCTTCCAGGATAAGCGCCGATGTAGGTTCGGCGATGTCCTCTGATCTCCGCCTCATCCCGCACACCTCCTAGGGAAAGGCGGATGAATTTTCTCCCTGTGGCACGTGCAATAGATTGACCCAAAGAGCTTTTTCCGACGCCTGGGGGACCGATCAGTCCTAAAATGACGCCTTTAGGATTCTTGACCAGCTGACGAATCGACAGATATTCCAAAATTCTTTCTTTGACTTTTGTCAATCCATGGTGGTCTTCATCCAATATTTTCTGGGCTTCTTTGATGTCTCTCTTCTCTCTCGATTTTTTGGTCCAGGGCAAAGAAATAAGCCAATCTAGATAGTTGCGACAGACGGTTGCTTCGGCCGACATAGGCGGCATAGCCTCCAGCCGTTCTATTTCTTTGCTAGCCTTCTCCTCTGCATCTTGAGGCATTCGAGCTTCTTTGACTTTTTTGCGCAATTCTTCTATCTCGTTCGGCTGGTCTTCTTTCCGGATGTTCAATCCCGGAGGGAAGATTTTCTGCTGAGGATCCCGGTAAGGAACCTTTCTCCGGCCGGTACGTTTGCCGTCTTTTCTCAGTTTGGAGTGGATTTTTAGCAACTCATTTTCTATGACAAAATTCAATCTCCGTAATCGCTCAAAGTTGTTGATCGTTTCCAGAATATTTTGCTTTTCCTCCAGAGGCAAATGCATATGAGAGGCAATTATATCCGAAATTCTATCTGGGCTATTATCCTTCAGGGCCGGTATGATGGATTCAAAATTGGTATTTTGACTTATTTTGAGATAATCTTCGAATAAAGACAAAACCCTTTGGAGAGTTTCTTGAATTTCAGGGCTATCGCTTAACACATCTCTAACTTCCTTTACCAACACCTGATAAAAAGGATAGGTACTCAAATATTCCACGACTCTTGCTCTTTTTCTGCCTTCCACGATCACCTTGACGTTGTTGTCATCCATCTTGATAGCCCGTACGATCTTGGCGAGGACTCCCATCGAGTGGATGTCGCGTTGATGGGGATTGTCCAAAGAGGCATCAATTTGAGAAGACAAAAATAACATTTTGTCTTTTTCCGTTGCCCTTTCAAGAGCCTGTATCGAGGAGGGACGTCCGATGATAAAAGGTACAAGTGTGGAGGGGAAAACGACCACGTCTCTCAATGGAATCAAAGGCACGTTAAATATAACTTCGGAATTGTTTGTGGTTTCCATGCTTATACTCCGATGGTTTCCACCATCCTCTTCGATATTTTTATCGTTTTTTCTTGTTTGGAAGATGGAAGATGAAACATGATATCCAGCATCAGATCTTCGATGATGCTTTTTAAGCCCCTTGCTCCCAGTTTCTTTTCCAGGCTTTTTTTGGCTATCGTGCGCAGGGCCTCTCTCGTAAAATCCAACGAAACCCCCTCGAGTTCAAACAGTTTCTGATACTGCTTGACCAGCGCATTCTTGGGTTTCTTGAGAATGTGGACAAGATCCTCTTGCCCTAAATCAGATAATATGGCAACGACAGGTATCCTGCCTATGAATTCAGGAATGATACCGTATTTGATAAGATCCAGAGGGATAATCTTGTCATAAAGATCGTCAAGATCCTTTTTTTTATTCTTATTCAGATCGGATTGGAATCCAACCGCAGACTTCCCTATCCTTTTGGAAATTATTCTATCAAGGCCTATGAATGTGCCTCCACAGATAAAAAGGATGTTTGTGGTATCGACTTTTATGAAATCCTCATGGGGATGCTTCCGTCCGCCATGGGGGGGAACATTGGCAATAGTCCCTTCGATTATTTTGAGGAGAGCCTGTTGTACTCCCTCACCGGAGACGTCCCTCGTGATGGAAGGGCTGTCACTTTTTCGGCTTATTTTATCGATTTCATCGATATAAACAATCCCCTTTTGTGTCCTTTTCAGATCGCCATCAGCGGCTTGGAAAAGCTTAAGAATGATGTTTTCAACGTCTTCCCCGACATATCCTGCCTCTGTTAAAGATGTCGCATCGGCGATGGCGAACGGAACGGAGAGTATTTTTGCGAGCGATTCTGCAATGAGAGTTTTCCCGGTTCCGGTGGGTCCGATCAAAAGAATATTGCTTTTGGACAATTCGATCCCATCCAGCGCTCCCTCGTATTGAACCCTTTTATAATGATTGTATACAGCGACCGATATTTTTTTCTTGGCTTCGTCTTGCCCGATAACGTACTCATCCAGTGCCTTTTTGATCTCAGCAGGGATGAAAAAATCGGATTTTTGAGTATCTCTGGCAACCTTCTTATTATCTGGATAAAGGATGGAATGAGCGACATCAATGCATCCATCACAAATGAACACGCCCCCAGGGCCGGCGATCAATTTTCTGATCTGAGTCTGATCTCTGTGGCAGAAATTACACTTTGTCTGGTTGTCTAAATCCTGCCGTTTGCTATCATCCATGGTTTCTCTTATTTATCCTTATCGGGGATGAAATTTATAACCTAAATCTTAGATTGGGCTCTTTTTGTGATGATGGTGTCAATTATTCCATATCCCATAGCCAGATCTGGAGTCATGATGAAATCCCGTTCTATGTCCTTTTGTATTTTTTCGGTCGGTTGTTTTGTGTGCTTTGTCAATATTTGGCAAATATTTTCTCTGAGCCGAAGTATCTCCTTTGCATGGATGGCGATATCAGAAGCTTGGCCTTGAAAACCGCCTAAAGGCTGATGCAATATAATCCGTGAGTTGGGCAGCGAAATACGCTTGCCCGGCGTTCCAGCAGCAAGCAACACGGCTGCCATGCTAGCCGCTTGTCCTACACATATCGTGGAAATTTCTGCATTGATGTATTGCATGGTATCATAAATCGCTAATCCGGAAGTGATACTGCCTCCCGGAGAATTGATGTAAAGGTATATGCCTCTTTCTGTGTTTTCGGCCTCGAGATACAGCAATTGTGCGATAACACTGTTTGCGACATCATCATTAATCTCAGAACTTAAAAAAATTATGTTATCCTTAAGCAAGCGAGAATAGATATCATAAGCGCGCTCGCTCTTTCCATCTTGTTCGACAACAAAGGGAATTAAGGTCATGAGGATTGTTTATTCTATTATAGCGGATTTTACAAGAAAGTCAACTGTCTTTCGAATGAGCAGGTTGTCCTTCAGCTCTTCTTTCTGCCCCTCCTGATTTATGCTTTCAACCACTCTGGCCAGGGGGACATTGTGAGTTTTTGCGATGGCTTTCATTTCTTCTTTTATTTCCTCCTCCGACACCTTGAATTTCTCCTTCTCGGCGATCTTGGTAAGAATCAAATGATTTTGAATATTCTGAATAGCCCTTTTGCGCTGATTTTCCCGCAAAGAATCAAGGGCTTCCTTAGACATATTTTGTTGTGGCAATGAAGATAATTGACGGTTCAGAAGCGCGTTGGATTCTTGTTCTATCACAGATTCCGGCAGTTCCAGGGAAATTTGCTTGGATATCTTTCCGATGATTTCTTCCGCCATCTCTCGTCTCTGGGCGCCCTTTTTTGACGCATGAAGCTGTGCCCTTAATTTAGTCTTCAGATCCTTGAGATCTTTGTAATTTCCGAGGTCTTTGGCAAAATCATCATTGATATCCGGGAGTTTTTTCTCTTTTACAGATTCAATCTTTAGGTCATATACGATTTCTTGGCCCGCCAATTTTTTGTTTTTATGATCATTTTTGTATTGGATAGTAAAATGAGCCTGTTCATCTGGTTTAAGGCCTATTAAATTTTCATTTAATAATTCCTCGTTATCCTTATGTCCGGCAAGTATGACGACTTTTTCGGTGGGAAGGGATCTTTTCGTTTTGGTGTTTTTTCCTTTGATCTCAGCCACAACATAATCTCCATTCTCCACTCCCCTCTCCTCAGCAGGGATATACTGAGCTGATTTTGCACGCAGCTCTTCAAGAGAATCCTTGATCTCTTTTTCTGTGACCGATACTTTTTTCTTCGAGATTTTGATGCCTGTATAACTAGGAAGATGGATTTCAGGCCATATTTCTACAGAAACCTTAAAACGAAGAGGCTCATTTTCTTTGAAATGTAGATCACTTATAACCGGTTGGCCAACAGGAGTGATTTTTTTTTCGGTCAACTCCTTATTCAGAGCTTGGGGAACAAGGTTATTGATGATTGTTTCTCGGATATCAGGATTGTACATGCGTTTGATCATGTCTTTTGGCGCTTTTCCTGGACGAAATCCTTTGATTTTTGCTCTGGAAGCATACTGAGCAACCACTCGGTCCCATTCCTTCATCACTTCTGAAGCAGGAATCTCGAGATCGATTTCCTTTTTGCATTCGCTGATATTTTTTACATTTTCTAACATTTTAGATTTATCTTAATCCTGTTTTCACTTGAAAAATGGGCAGAGCGGGACTCGAACCCGCACTCCTTCAACAGGAACTAGGTCCTAAGCCTAGCGCGTATGCCAATTTCGCCACCTGCCCTCATGATATTTGTGTAATAGACAAGATTTTCAATAATTGAAGGTCTGAGCGTGATAATTTTTTTTAACACAACAGCCTTTGTTTGTCAATTTTATCTTTAGGTCCCTTTTTTAGGGGACGTCCCCATTTAATTAGGATGTTGCTATTGCGGGGGGCAAATCCTTCATCAGGATCAGCCCTGGCTCGAATTGGACTGCTCGAGGAATGGTGTTTATGGTGACTGCCACTGTCCCTATGTCTCCGTGGACTCCCCCGATGATAAGTTCGTGGACATTTGGGATGCCTTCGATAACGACTTCATCGTATTCTTCATCCACTCCAGCATTGGCGTTAAACTCGAGAGTGATAACTTTTTCTCCCCCCATTGTGGCATAAGCAATACTGACCAGTCCCAAAACATCTCCTGGTTTAACCAGCCCCAATCCCGTATCAACTTCCCTATCAGCAATGACTGGTTCGGGAGGAAGTTCGACAGCTTCATCCAACTTCCAGCCCAATCCCTCGGCAACCATGTTTATGGACTCGAGCAAACCCACATGCCCCGTGATTATTTTATTATCGATTTTGTTACGAAAAACTTCAGGGGACAGTCCTGTTCCGATCTTCTTCTGAAACGGAATCCGTCTTTTCGAGGAGTCCATCATTCGCGAAACTTTGATGGATTGGACTTCTAGACAGGGAGCTGTGAGGATCAATGGCAAGGTATCCATCAGGTAACCAGGATTGATACCTGTTCCCACAACGGTCACACCCTTGTCTTTTGCCTGGTCATCTATTTTTCGGGAAAGCTCGGGTTCCCGATCCCAAGGATAAGACAGCTCTTCGCATGTTGAGACAACATTTAAATTGGCCTGAATGCATTGATCGATCTGAGGAAACACTTCCTTAAGGTGAGATAGGGTGGTTAGCACAACAGCATCAGCATCCACCGTGTTGAATAACTCAACTGGATCGTTTTGGATGGAGATGCCCAGATTATGATCACCCTCAAGCAGAGATCCTAAGTCTTTGCCCACAAGTTCGGGATCAATGTCGATGGCACCAACAATGGCAAAACTCTTTTTCTTTGATAGAATTTCCGCAACTCTCAGTCCCATGACTACACAGCCGTAAATGATAATTTTTGTTTGTTCCATGATTATTTTTTTCCTTTCCACTTTTTAGCGATTCTTTCTACAGCATCCAATGAGGTTTGGATCTCTTCTTCCGTGTGTGCTCCAGAAATAGAGCCATATCCGTGGAAAACATTGAAGCCTTCCTGGATCATAGCCAGTTTGAAGATCTTTTCACGCAGTTCTATGTCACAAACATCCGGATTCCAAACTTGTTCCGGAGACTCAATCCGGTCACACGTATCATGGAGAAAATGAACACCAACGACGGAGCTGTTTTTTGCCACAGAATTGCCATCTCCTGTACATCTCACATGAAATCCGTGGGTTGTGAAAATGTTCTCGA
>DAOWCB010000128.1 GCA_030633795.1 Candidatus Aminicenantota bacterium
ACAATGCTGGAAGAAATCATTTCTGAGGGAAAAACAGAAAAATTCAGACCATTCTATCCGGCATCCGGTTACCTGGTGACCAATATTTCAAGACTTCCTGTCGACAGATTGAACTTTGGGACCGGTCCCCCTGATTTGATATATCCTTTAACCTCAGAGAAAAACGCAGCTGCCGTGTTGGCGAAGGACAAAAATTTCATCTTGAGATTTGCTTATTAATTTTTGTTTATCTTTTCTGCAGAATATGTTTCACAAAATACCTTGAAGGGGGAAATTATCCCGGTTTTGTTCTGCTGACCATATAGTATCCTTCTGCCATTTAGTATCGGCCACCAGTTTCCATACTCTGCTTGGATGCGCTCTCTCGATATCAGGATGTATGTAGTAGGATGGGAAAAGAAAGCATCAGGCAAGAGATCGACCCAAACGAGGAGACAGTTGTCATCAATTTTGAACAGTTGTTCCATAGGTCCATCTGCAAGCCTGTCTTGGGAGGTGAGTTCGTGGGGATAGACATGAATGTCGATCTTGTCATCGATGAACCCATTTATGGAAAAAAGCGGCAATTCAAACGGACTGACAAGAGCATATTTGCCTTGCTCGTTATGGAGAATCATCTTGCCATTGAGGACCGGCCACCAATCCCCTCTTTCTATCCGGATATTCCCATTAGATATCAAAATGTAGGAGGTTTTGTGGGTGAAGAACATCCCTGGAAACAGATCGACCCATATAAAAAAGGTATCTTCCCAAATGTCTAATTTTTTGCCATATGGTCCGTCTTGGAGGTTGTCCTGAGGGGAAAGAGAGTGGGGATAGAAATGGACATCGATGTGATGATCCCGCACCTGAGAGAACAATGACAGGGGAAAAAGAATAATAATAATAATGCATAATTTTTTCATAGCTCATTCCTCCTTTTCCATTAATTAATCCGATGCCCACCCAATTATCTATAATGCAAAAAACATGCCAAGGATCGGTCGCGTCCGATGTAAAATCCCCGAAAAAACTCATTGGTTTGACACAATGTTCATTTTCTTATAGATTCATAATCTTCCGAGAAAGGACAATGTGAATGACATGAGTCAGAAAAGATTATCCCGTAAGATAGTTCCGATTTTACTTTTTCTCCTTGTTTTCGGGAGCACCTTCTGCAAGCGAACATCGTCAGATTTCTCTTTTGCCTTCCTGACAGATATTCATCTCCAACCGGAATTGAACGCACTAGAGGGCTATAAAAAAGCCATAGCAGCAGTCAATGAACGCAGCCCGGATTTTGTGATAACAGGTGGAGATCAAATCATGGATGCCTTAGGAGTACCATATGACAGAGCGGAGATGCTCTATGGCCTTTACATTGAGATAACTTCAGAATTCAATATGCCCGTCTATAACACGTTGGGGAACCATGACATCTTCGGGCTTTCTGTGGAGAGCGGTATCGATCCCAGCCATCCGGAATATCATAAAAACTTATATCAAAAAAAAATAGGAAAAACTTATTACTCATTCGATCACAAGGGCTGGCATTTCATGGTGCTCGATTCTATCGGCAAAACAGCCGATCGGACATACTTCGGCATGGTCGATGCAGAACAGATGGCCTGGATCGCTGACGACCTGAAAAATATCGAAAAAGACACTCCGATTGTTTTGGCCACACACATTCCATTCATCTCTGTTATAGGGCAGATTAGGGTAGGATCTACCGAAGCAAATTCTGAAGGCTGGGTCATCGTGAACTCGAAGGAGGTCCTCGAGCTTTTTCAAGAGTACAACCTAAAACTCGTCCTGCAAGGGCATCTGCATTCCTTAGAAGAAATCTATGTGGGTGGAATCACATTTATCACTGGAGGCGCGGTTTCGGCCAATTGGTGGGAAGGGCTTTACTATGGCTTGGAAGAAGGTTTTATTTTGATCAGGATCAAAGAAGATGAGTTCGAATGGGAGTACATCGATTTCGGATGGGAAGTTCAGGAGGGTAGAAGACCTTAGTTATGAAAATTCTGGATAATATAGACCTGGATATCCCCCTGGATATCGGAAGAGATTTCCTGGAAAAAGTCATGGGGTCCGAGATCAATGCTCCCCTGGAAAGGCTGCTAAAAGAAAAAACATCCATGTGTGTTGAGAACATTGCCCCCAAAGCGATTTATGACCGTTTCGAAATAGACAAAGTGGATGGAGACCGGGTATATTTTAAATCAGGAAATATATTTAACGGCCCCCATATTTCTAAAATTTTGACAGGATCAAAAACCGCTATCCCCTACATTTTCACCTTGGGCGGCCAGGTAGACCGGATTATAAACGAGGAAAGCCGATCCGGGGATACGCTGGCCACCATCGTTATGGATGCTATCACGACCAGCTTGCTGGACACTCTGGGCGATTTCGTGGGTGATAGGATCAAGAGGGAAGGCATCGAACAACAAAACTGGGGCGCGACCTGTGCTTATTCGCCAGGCCAGTACAAGTGGACAATCGAAGAACAAAAGAAAATATTCAAAATGTTGGACGGCCAAAAGATCGGGGTGGAATTAAATGATAGTTATCTCATGCTCCCTTTCAAATCTCTTTCAGGAGTCTATGGTTTTGGTCCTGAAGATAGGATAGATAAGACCAGAGTAGCCTGCGACCTGTGCCCTCGAGAGAATTGTATCGGCAGAAGATAGGAATCACCAGAGTCAACCTTTCTAAATTGTCATAAAAACTTACCGGAAAACTTGAAGCACTACATCGATCTAGAAAAGGAGGCTCGAGAGAAAGGACTGGGAATCTGGAAGGAAAATGATGTGATTTTTACTTATCCTTGGGGATAAGTCGGACCAATCGCATCTGAACTCCCTCTGGGAGTACATCGACGACCACATAGTTGTGGACGGAACCCATTTCGCCATATTGTTTGTGAAGGCCGGCGCCGCCACCTCCGGCAACCGTGTAGTTGATTCCCTCGTACGTGGCCGTGCTGTAAGAATGGATATGCCCAGAGAAGACATGATCGACTTTGTGTTTTGTCATAAGCTTGACAAAAGGCGTGGACATGGCAGCCGACATAGAGTGATAGGCCCATTTTTCCACATCACGCGGAGGGGAATGGAGAAACACGAATTTCCGGGAGCCTCTTTTTTTGAGCCATTTATCAGCCAGGCTTAACTGTTCTTCCCATGGCATGGCTCCGTTGCTTCCTGTATTATCCAAAACAACAAACCGGCATTTGCCCACATCAAAATGATACACACGAGAATTCTTGCCGCCGAAGGCATACTCATAAGAAAGATCGCCCCGTCGCACATCATGATTGCCCACAACCGGGAGGAAGGGGTATGTGGCATATTTTTCTAATGTTTGAAAATGGTAGGTATCCATGTTCTGGGAATATCCGTAAAGGGTAAGGTCACCGACATCTATAGCAAACAGCGGATTCCATTTATTGATGCTCTGGATGATTGCCCGGAAGACTTTGAGGTTGGTCCGTGTATCTCCGACAACCACAAACCGAAAACCATGATTCTGGTCAATTCTGAAATCCTGGATGCGCTTAATCATGTTTTGAACATGATATTTATCTCCGTACTTTGACAGATTGATCTGGATCTCTTCGATGGATTCGATTTTCGGGGGCTTAAAAGACCTAAGCATGGTTTTTTCCCCTCCGGCCGAACGGAGATCGCCTGTTTCTGTAAAAGAAAAAATGAGGCCGTTCTTTCCCTCACCGAATTGGATAAAAAAGCGGAGACCTCCTCGAGCCTGAACTGAGTACACTTTAGACATGTCTTTTTTTGATGTCAAGAATCGGGCCTTCTCAATTATGATGGGAGGGATTTGATCCAGAGTGACTTCTTTAAGATTTCCTTGGAGAAAGATCCGGCCCGGAGCCTCGATTTCACCATCGATATAGGAAAGGAATCTGAATATTTCTCCATTCTCCAGAAATACACAATCATATTCATCCTCATTTTCTGTAACTGCTTCAATTTCCCAAGAGACCACACCGCCTTTTTCCCTTCGCTCGGACTGAATCTTTTGGATCGAAGGAATAAGCCTCTCCAGAATCTGTTCGATTCGAGGAGGCAGGATATTCGTTTTCAAAGATTCAAGTTCCAAGTAGAACTCTGGATCGGCATAGGGATTGCCCGAGGGGCCGATAAGCTCCTTGAATCCCGCCGATTCCCACTCTTGACTCTCCCCACTTGATGGCTTGAGTATTTGATAGACTGGCCTATTATCCCTTTTACAGGCTGAATGCAATACAAGCAAAGACAAAACCGACAGTGCAATGATTCCGATCACCTTAGTGATATTTATTTTCTTACACATCATACTCATGGTGATTTCCTTCAGGGCCCTTTATTAATCTGGCCATATGCTGCTCGATCTCATGTCTATGAAATCGGTGGATGAATATACAATACAAAAAACAGGATGGTCAATCAAGTAAGAGAGAGAAGTGTCAACTTTTTAATCCAGATTAAATTGAGATGGAATGGAGCTCACAATGTGGGACCTTGGTCTGAAGCCGATGAGGAAGTATTACGACCTATCATGAAAATGCTGGCCGATGCCGGGCAAAAAGTTCTCAAGGCTGGGAATTTATTCATATTTAATTGTCCGAACAGGATCGGCAAGTGCGGCCCTCACGGAATGATAGCTGACCGTAATTAGCGCGATGGTTAAGACGACAGCAGCAGATATAAAAAATTTATCCAAACTCAAGTTGATTCGAAAGGCAAAATCTTGCAGCCATTGTTTCATGACAAAATAGGCAATCGGCCATGCAATGATGTTGGCTAAGATCACGAGTTTTCCGAATTCGAAGGTAAGCATGAAAACCACTCCGGATGCAGAAGCGCCCAGGATTTTTCGGATGCCGATCTCTTTTGTCCTGTGGACGACAGTCAGTGTGGCAAGACCGAAAAGTCCCAAGCATGCAATAAGAATAACAAAAATTGAAGCATAACTCACAATCCTGCCCCACCTTTGGATCTCTCGGTATTGCTGCTGAACATCCTGATCGAGGAAACTGAACAGGAAGGGATGCTCGGGAGCGACATTTTGCCAAGTGTTTTTAAGCATTGTAATGGTCGACTGGATGTTTTCAGGTTTTACCCGCACGTTGATAAAGTTGAATAAACGTGGTGAGTAAGAGGTGGAAATATCATTGATCCCCCTGAGCAGGGTTGTGGGATCCAACACAAGAAAGATTGGAAAAAGGGAAGCATGCTCTTGAACAGGCGACTCGCCTGGATCCAAACCTCCCTGAAGTTCATTATGCCCAAGCGGTTTATTATTCTGATATTGAGAGGGAAAATAAAAAGGC
>DAOWCB010000370.1 GCA_030633795.1 Candidatus Aminicenantota bacterium
AACCTGCAGATCACGAGATCGTTTTTCAAAAAATGACCCAATCCCTTAAAAACCGGAATTCCGGGATTCTGGTTACACACATCCAAATGAAAGGTGACAAAATCCAAAAGGTATCCCGCTCGTGGCAAGAAAAGGCAGAGATATTAGGTGAGGAAGAAGAAATCAAACAAGCTTTTTCGACAGGAAAACCTGTATTTTTGTTTGACCGTGATACAGCGGTGGGGGAAGGAAAAAATGTGTATCTGGAACCTCAGTTTCCTTTTTCCCATCTTGTGATAGCAGGGGCAGGGCATGTGGGTCAGGCCGTTGCCCACATCGGAGATCTTCTCGACTTTGAGGTTACGGTTATTGACGATAGGCCCGAATTCGCCAACGAAACCAGATTGCCTGAGGCGGACCACATCATCGTCGAAGACATCGGGAAGGCTATCGATGAGATGCCCAAGACGGCCGATACCTATTTTGTGATTGTCACCCGGGGTCACAGTCATGATGCGGATGCGTTGAAAGCTTGTATCAGTTCTGATGTCGCATACATAGGGATGATCGGGAGTAGGAGGAAGATTGCTCTGATGCGCGAAAAATTCATCGACTTGGGTTGGGCTACCGTTCCCCAATTCGACCGTGTTTTTGCTCCGATCGGCATCGACATCCAATCCAAAACGGTCCAAGAAATTGCCGTCAGCATTGCGGCTGAACTCGTTCAGGTCCGAAATCAAGTACAAAGTCGAATAAAGGAAGAAAAATGATCTGCGCTTTGGTTTTGGCTGCCGGCGAATCCCGGCGTATGGGTGCTCCAAAACTCCTGCTCCCCTTTGGAGACAAAACGATCATCGAACACATCGTGGATAATATCAATCAATCAAAGGCCGATAAAATTTTGTTGGTGCTGGGTTCACACCGAGAGGAAATTCTGAGCAAAATGGCTGACCGGCCTGTTTTAATGGTCGTCAACCGTCGCTATAAGGAAGGGATGCTCTCCTCCATCCAGGCCGGATTCGAATCCCTTCCAAAGGACACTGCGGCTGCTCTGGTCTGTCTCGGCGATCAACCTCTTATCCCCTTCTCTGTCCTTGACGACCTCATCGAAGCCTACGAACAAACCAAAAAAGGAATCGTTCTCCCCGTTTACAAGAAAAAACGGGGCCATCCGATTTTGATTGACCAAAAATACAGACAAGAGGTCTTAGATCTCAGTCCTGACATAGGACTCAGATCCCTGGTGCGTAACCATCCTCAAGATGTCCAGGAAGCTGAAGTGGATACTCCGCATATCCTCAAAGACATCGACAAACCCGAGGACTATGCAAGAGAATTAAAGATAAAGGAGGAAGAATGAAAAAGATTCTTATGGCAGCTTTAATCCTTACTTTGATATCACCTCTTACCGCTTTACAAAAAAAAGAGATCGAAAAGGAACTCATCCGCCTCCACAACCTTCAGAGGAAAGCCTGGAATGATGGGGATATAGAAGGATTTATGGCCCACTACTGGAAATCTCCAAAAATGACCTATCAATCAGGAGACACCAGACTAATGGGATGGGATGCCTTGCTGGAAAGGTACAAAAATGTATACCCCAAGGGAAACATGGGAACATTGGAATTCTCCGATCTCATCGTTCATGTTTTGAGTGACGATTCAGCCTACGTCCTTGGCAAGTGGAAGCTCAAGGCAGAGACATGGACACGAGAAGGGCTATTTACAACGATCTTAAAAAAAATGGAGGGCGGCTGGAAAATCATTCACGACCACTCCAGTTGATAAACTTGACAAAATATCCTCTGTTTGAACAAAATTGACTTGAATTAAAAGGAAAGGCAACCTTAGAATCTAACGGAAATCCAATGGCTCTGATCAAAAAAAAGAAGCTGGCCGATGAAGTGATCGACGAGATCAAGCGGATGATCCAATCCGGCGAACTCAAAGAAGGGGACAGACTCCCGAATCAAAACGACTTCGCGGCTCAGCTCGGCGTCAGTCGAACATCCCTTCGTGAGGCCTTCAACACCCTTTGCGTTCTCGGTGTGCTCGAACAACACCAGGGCTACGGCACCATCGTGAAGTCTAGGTTTTCCGCCCTTTATGCCGACCATCTCTCTGCGCCGTTTATTACTGACGAAAAAGCCACCATAGAGCTTCTCGAAGCCAGACAGTTCATCGAGATAGGGGCCGCACGTATGGCAGCCAAGAGCGCCACCCCAAAACAGATTAAAGAAATGGGCGATCTAATCGACGACATGGCAAAGGCGAACAAAAAGGGGGATACCCAAAAACTCTCTGAACAGGACATCGAATTTCACTTTCTGATCGCCCGGGCCACGCAAAACCGCGTCATGATCC
>DAOWCB010000332.1 GCA_030633795.1 Candidatus Aminicenantota bacterium
TGAGCGAACGCATCAAATATGATTTGTTGTTTATCCTTGGCAATCCCGATTCCTGTATCTTTTACGGTGAATTGGAGGGAAATGCCCTCAGCCATTTTGAGTTCCTCTTTGACTGACACGACCACTTCACCTTCTTTGGTGAACTTTATCGCATTGGATATAAGGTTCACAAGAATTTGCCTCAGTCGGGATGGATCGCCTATTACGTCGAGATCCATTCCAGGAGGAACGTCACAAATCAAGTCAATTTTTTTCTTATAAGCTTCAAGAGCGAGCGGAGTTACCGTTTCATACACAAAATCATGGACATTGAATTTGATCGTTTCCAATTCCACTTTTTTTGCTTCCACCTTCGTGAAATCCAGCAGATCATTGATGAGGGTCATCATGGATTCTGCAGATTTTTTAATCCCTGTTATGTATTCTTCCTGTTCAGGAGTCAAATTTGTTTCGAGAACAAGTTCGGTCATCCCCAGGATTCCGTTCATTGGCGTGCGGATCTCATGGCTGATATTTGCAAGAAACTCACCTTTTGCTTGATCAGCGCCTTGAGCCTTTTTTTGAGCTGTTACAAGCTTGGTCACATCTATCAGGTTTACGATGACACCCTCGTACCTGTTTTTAAAATAAATAGGCTGGAGACGAATGATTGTCTCTAGCCCAAAAATGGGCCTTTGTATGATTAAAGGCTGGGATTTAGGTGATATCCGAAAATTTTCTATATGATTTTTTAATGTATCCGCTGAAATGCCGGTATGGAAGTCCCATAAGCTTTGGCCGATGACATCAACCTTTTCTCTTTTGGCTAGACTGAGGAAATAGTCATTCACTTCCACGATAATGTTGTTTCTATCAGCAAAAACAACACCCTCTTCCATGCCGGATATCATGGCCGCAAGCTTAGCGGTTTCTTTATGAAGGGCCTCTTCAGCTATTTTGCGTTCGGTGATGTCTTGGAGTTGGACCAGATATCCACCAGGATTGTTTTTTTCATCCTTCCCGATCGGTGTTATGAGAACATCGAGATAGATCGAACCACTTTTTGAGGTTTCATATATGTTGAATTCCTTGATCCTCTCAAAATCATACAGGGTTTCGTATCTGGCAATTTCACTCCTTATCAGTTTGTTTCTTGCTTCCTCTGGCAGGTTGGGATTTTGAAAGAGATTCAATCTGTTCGATTCCTCGATGGTCTGGATCCCGAATATTTCCAGGCTGGCTTTGTTGGAATCGATCAGGTTCCCCGCAGAATTATACAGTTCGATTCCTATAGGAGACTCTTTGAATATATTCCTGAAGTGTTCTTCGCTTTTTTTAAGCGACTCTTCCGCCTTTTTGCGTTCCGTGATATCACGAAGCACACCTTCCACACCGATGGGCTGGTGGTTCTCATCGAAGAGTAACCTTGCATTGACCGATGTGTGTATCTTCCTCCCATCTTTAGACAGGAGATTTAATTCGTAATCGTTTGCTAATCCTTCTTCTTTTAGCTTGGCCATCAATGCATCACGATCATGGGGGCTTTCGTAAAAATCCGTTACTGGATGGCCGATAACTTCTTCGGGAGAAAATCCGGCTTGGTTCAAAATAGAAGGGCTTATTTCTGTGATTATGCCATCCCTGTCTGTCCGGTAGTAGACATCGTGGAAAGATTCAAAAATCAATCTGTACTTTTCAGCATTTTCCTTGAGCTGGTCTTCTGCCCATTTTTTGTCGGTTATATCCTTATCCACTCCTCGGTACCCTAAAATCTCTCCGTTATCGTTCAATATGGGAACTCCGTTCGTAAGAAGAAGAACTTTTTTTCCCTCCTTGGTCAGGTTCCAGTTTTCCAAGTCGACGATCGGCTTTTTCTGTTGAACGATTTGCATGAAGATTTCCCTTACTCGAGGAGCATCTTCCGGCGTCATCAAATCAAAAGGAGATTTACCGATAATTTCTTCCGGTTCGTACCCAAGAATTTGTTTTACTCTTCCTGATGCGAACGTGTATTTTCCTTCTTTGTCCACTTCCCAGATCCAGTCTGCTGAACTGAGAGCAACATCCTGAAATCGTTCTTCTGAGTTTTTAAGGACATCTATCATTTTTTTCTGTTCGGAGATATCCCTGTATATGCCGTAGAGCGCTTCCAATTTTCCATCGACAATTATCGGGGATGTAAGAACAGACACAGTGATCAGTCGGCCGTCTTTCCGCCGCCGGACCGTTTCCAGCCTCAGTTTTTCACCTCGAATTGTGCGTTGTGTGATGAAAAGAGCTTGATCTTGGGCATCGCTGGGAGCAATCAGCTGGTCGATGTGCTGCCCGACAATTTCCTCCTTCGTGTATCCGAAAAGTCTTACGAACTCGCTGTTGATCCTTAAGACATGTCCTTGTTTATCAGCTAGAACTATACCCTCTAGTGCGCTTTCGAATAGCTGGTCGACATACGCCCTTTCGATTTGAAGCTTTTTTTCCAAGTTCACGGAAACGTTCTGTTGGGAAGAAACATGCATTTCTTTTTCAAAATTATCAAAAATATCTTTTTCGTCTTGCATTTTGTTTCTGCATTAAAGGGATTTGGAAAGGATGACTCTATCTCGACCTTTCTTTTTTGCCGAAAGAAGAGCATTATCACTAGCTTGAATAAGCTCCATTTTTGACACTTGGAGGGACTTCTCATTGGAAACACATCCTATGCTGATGGTGATTTTCAAGGAACCGACCTTGGTGGGTATCTTTTCGTTGGCGACAGAGTTATAA
>DAOWCB010000264.1 GCA_030633795.1 Candidatus Aminicenantota bacterium
CTATCATCTATTCCAGCCGAGGCTCAGCTCAACATCGGGCAATATGAGGATGAGGCTCCTTTCCGCACGTGGAACACCTTCGGGATCCAATCGGCATCTGCAGTGGGGATGGGAGAGGCGCAGTTTGCTCTGGTTGCAGATTCGTCTGCTTCTGTGATCAATCCCGCCCGTTTGACTGCCCTTCCTAAGTTTTCTTGCAGTTTGAATGGTTCATTCACCTTGGCTTCCTTCGACAAGTACGCCATCGTGAACACCGGTGTGCTTATTTCTGAGGAAAACAACTCCATGGGACTATATGCTGTAGACTTTGCAGGAGCCACCTTCACCTACAAAGGATGGGCCGTGGGGATAAGCATCGGACTTCTCGAAAATTACGATCGGCCTTCACAAAATCCAGATTATGAATATGAGGGCGAACTCCAGTATTTACTCGAGTTTGCACAAGGCGGCCTTCTCAAGAATTACAACATCTCCCTCGCCCGGGAAATCGGCCAATGGTTTTCCTTCGGGATCGGTGTGAACTATGTCGCAGGATCGATGGAAAAAACGGTCGAGGAAAACTTATACTACAACGGTGTGACCATCTCAGACCGAAAAAAGCACAATTTCACAGGATTCTATGTGAACGGAGGTTTGACAGCGGATATCGATGAAAAACTTACGATAGCCGCCGTGTTTCGAACCCCTTACACCAAAAAAGCAGACAGCGAAAGCATACTGCGTTATGATTCACCTCTGGGCAACACGGATATAAGGCATGAAGCTGCGGCTAAAAACGGATACAAGCAGCCACTTGTCCTCGGAATTGGCGTGGATTACAGGTTTTCTCCGCAGCTCAGAGTGGCCTCCGATGTGAGTTATTTCAACTGGTCTTCCTATTCGGTAACTTATTTCGATGAGGCAATCAAAAGGGAATTTAAAGACGTCGTCAAAGTTAGCGGAGGACTTGAATACATGGGTTCATTCCGTTTATTCCAGCAAGATTTTCAGATGCCGCTCAGGGCAGGGCTGAGCTATGATCCTCAACCGGTCAAAGATCCGAGTTCTCATTATATTTATTACACTTTTGGTGTCGGGGTACATTGGCAGAGACTACATCTGGACATAGGGACGATGTTAGGCAATGAAAAAGGCTCAGGTAGTAACCTTTACGGCCGTAAAATTTTGATTACCTTGAGTTATTTTCTGTGAGGATTTTTATGAAAAAACTGCTGATTTTATTATGTTTCATTGGTATTGTCATAGGCCCTTTAGGCGCTCAAAATTACACAGACCGCGAAATAATCCGCATAGAAAAAAGCCAGGAGGTTTTGGAAGGACTCTTAGAAATGAATCTTGACCTCCTGATGGAAAAAGATGGGAACATTTATGTCGTGGCATCTCCTAATGATTTGATCGCACTCAATGCTAAAAATATTCAGTATGAGATAGAATCTCACAAATTTTATCCCAGGGAACAGGGAGTATTCACAATCCAAAGCGGGGTGAACGGCGACTTTCATTCCTATCCTGAGTTGGAGCGGGATTTGATGGCGCTGGCAGATGCCTATCCAGACATAGCACAGGTAATCGATATCGGAGACAGCCTTGAGCAAAGAAATATCTACGCGCTGAGGATAAGCGACAACGTGGGGCAACAGGAAAACAAGGCTTCTGTCATTTTCCTCGGTTGTCACCATGCCAGAGAGTGGATCTCGGTAGAAGTTCCTTATCTGCTCGGAAAATATCTCGTCGAGAACTACGGAACAGATGCAGAGGTAAAACGTTTGGTGGCTAACTGTGATATATGGATCATTCCGCTAGTCAACCCGGATGGATTGGAGTATTCCATTCATTTTTACAGATATTGGCGAAAAAATATGAGGAACAACTTGAATGGAACGTATGGTGTGGACCTTAACCGAAACTATGACTACAAATGGGGGTTGGACAATCTGGGGTCAAGTCCAAACTCGACATCCGAAGTCTACAGAGGGCAAAACCCGTTCAGCGAACCAGAAATCCAGGGAGTGCGCGACCTTTTCGTCCAAAAGAATTTTCAGGCTTTGGTGTCCTACCACAGCTTCTCCCAAGTGATACTGTATCCGTGGGGATACACGAAGGAGGCCTCTGATAAAGAGGATATCCTGTTCGAGATCGGGGACAAGATGTCCCAAGTGATGGAGCCAGTAAACGGAAGATATTACGCAGCGGAGCGGGCCGGAGCCGGATTTTATTTTACCAACGGCGATACAACAGACTGGAGTTTCGGCGTATATGGGATTCCTTCCTATACGATCGAGCTCCCGCCGAATAGCAGTATCAAAGGGGAATTCTTTAATGCTGAATCGGATATCCAGCCTATCTTCAATGAAAATTTGCCGGCAGCATTGTATCTTATCGATTGGTGCATACAGACCTATCCTTCCCAGTCCCAATATTCCCCCTTTCATATCCGACGGCAACAAGGAAAATCACTACGAATTAAGTAAATAATTAGGTGACGGGATACCTGTTACCTTAATTATGGAATTAAGGTAACAGGTATCCCGTCACCTAATTATGGGTATCTAATTATGTATTGACAAAACAGGGACAAACGTGAAAAATATGGGATCATTGCCGCTAAAATGAGAGAATTTCTCGAAAACATCTTTGCCAAACAAACCCCTCCTCCGGGATCTAGCGAGGGACTTCCCTACTGGACATTCTGGCTCCTTCTTTTTGTTATCCTGCTTCTGGTCGTATTCATATTCCTGCGCGACAAGAATCTGAGGCGACGAATAAACCTGTTTCTTTTTGGGGCAAAGAAAAAGCTAATCAAACTGCACCTTCAGACTCGGCTGAAAAGGGAATACCGCAAAAAGGATGAATTCGTCAGAAGCCTCGGAATAAAAGTCTGGGAGGATAAACTAGAAATTCCCCAAGGAGAAAAAATCCATCACGAGCTCGATAAGCTCGAACAAAACAAACAAGACCTCGAGCGCGAATCGAAGGATGTGCTTTCGAAAATCAAAGGACTCGAAGCCGATCAGGAAAAATTCATCCATAAGCACCAGGATTCGGTGACTGAATATGAATCGGAAAGAAAACTTTACCAGGAAAAATCGTCGGAAATAAAGGATGATGGAAGAGTGCTGGAAGTGAAAGTTACAGAGAAACAGAAAGAACTGGAAGGAGTTGTCAGAGGCATCACCTCATCCGGCAATGAGATCGATGACAAACTCGAAGAGCTGAACAAACAAAGAGAAGAGTTGGATGAAACCATAAAAAGGATTGTGGATAAACGACTGGATTTGGAAAAAGAGCGAAAAGACCATCAAGAAAAAATCCTTGAATTGGATAAAAAGCTAAAAGCGATCGAAGAAGACGGCAAGAAAAGAATCCGTGAA
>DAOWCB010000140.1 GCA_030633795.1 Candidatus Aminicenantota bacterium
ATTCGCCGGTTTGGACAATACCCTCACCTATTCATCCGGCCCGCACGACGTGAGGGATGAGACCAGAAAGGGCCACGTCGAGGTGATGAAGAGAGGGCTCTTCCCGTATGTGCTCAATACTCCAATTGCTGAACACATATACCTGAGCTTCCGTCAAAGACTCGAGCCCACTGCGGTGAAGGACCCCTGGAATTTTTGGGTTTTCAGCATCAGCGGGGATATCCGTTTATCGGGAGAATCCAGCAGGAGCAGCCGCTCTCTGGATATAAACGTTTCGGCCAACAGGGTCACACCCGACTGGAATATCCGGTTGGGCCTCTCCGGAGATTTCGATAAACGCACGTACGATTATGAAGACGAATACATCGAAAGCATATCCGAGCAAAAAAATGCCACGGGCATGGTCGTCAAAAGCATCAACGACCACTGGTCCGTGGGGGGCTGGTTCGAGGCAGAAGCGAACACGTACAGCAACTTGGATCTTCTTTTTACGATTGCCCCCGCTGTTGAATATAATATTTGGCCGTATTCCGAGTCCACAAGGCGGCAGCTCCGGTTCCTTTACAAAATTGGATACAACCGCGCCAATTACAGGGAAGTGACAATTTACGATAAAATGTCAGAGACTCTGTTCAATCAGTCACTCACTGTAACTCTCAGCATCAGAGAGCCCTGGGGGAATGCTTCCGCTTCGATCGAAGGCTCGCATTATTTCCATGATTTCAGCAAAAATCGCCTGCAAGTGTACGGAAACCTGGATATCCGAGTATTTAAAGGACTCTCTTTAGATATCAATGGACGATATGACCTTGTCCACGACCAATTGTCCTTGCCAGTAGGAGACGCTTCTCTGGATGAGGTCCTCCTGGCAAGAAAAGAGCTGCTCACAGCCTACGATTATTCTATATCCGTAGGATTACGCTACACCTTTGGGTCGGTGTACAGCAACGTGGTCAATCCCCGGTTTGGAAGAACACGATACCGAGGAAGGGGCAGGTTTTAAACCTTAAGTGCATGTCAGATCCCATTTCCTTTTCCGCAGACGTCAATTATAATAAACCCATGCGGATCCTGATCGTTGAAGATGACAAAAAAGTCGGGGGATTTTTGAAGAGAGGGCTTCAGGAAGAACAATATGCCGTGGACGTGTGCCGCAACGGCGCCGATGCTCTCTACATGGCTCAGCTCAATCCGTATGATGTGATCATTTTGGATATCATGCTGCCCGGGATGGACGGCTTCACGGTTTGCCGGGAAATAAGACAAAAAGCCATCCTCACGCCCATCCTAATGCTGACAGCCAAAGACGAAATCGAGGATAAGGTGACCGGGCTTTCCGAAGGTGCTGATGATTATCTGACCAAACCGTTCTCTTTCGATGAGCTTTTAGCCCGTATCCGCGCACTCCTGAGAAGAAGCCAGGATTACAAGACAAAAGAACTGAAGGTGGGCGACCTGCTAATGGATCCCATAAAGCGGATAGTGACCAGGTCAGGGGAAAAGATCGATCTCACCGGTAAAGAATACGCCCTCCTAGAATACCTGTTGAGAAGCCGAGGGCGGACCGTCACCCCATCCATGATCCTCGAGCATGTCTGGGATATGGATTATATGGGGTCCAGCAACATCGTGAATGTGTACATCAATCATCTCCGCAACAAGATCGACAAGGGGTTTGATATCAAACTTATCCAGACCGTCCGCGGCCATGGATTCCGAATCGATGAAGATTAAAAAATTCCGTTCACTAAGCTTTAAACTCACGCTGTGGTATATCGTGATCTTGGGGGGGATCATCACCCTGGCAGGGATTTTCCAGTATCAAAGTTTCAAGGACAGCCTCCTGGATGAACTGGATGCCAAATTGCTGGAAATCGCCGATGAAACGTATGAAACATGGTACCGAAAGCGGGGTGTTTCCTGGGAAGAAGCTATAAAAGAGACAACTGGAAGGTTCCCATCCTACAAACCTCTCATCCAATTGGTAAAACTGCAGGAAGAGAAGGGTAAAAAAATCGAGGAAGTGATTCATCCAACCTCCATCGAAAAGGGGAGCTATTTGTTCGATGTGAGGACATATTACAGAGCTGACCGATCGGACATCGATAATCTGATCTTTGTTACCCACAATGAAGAGGTATTGGGTGCTTATCCCCTGCGCACCATTTTATTCCCCGTAAGAGGACCCAATATCGTGCAGGTCGGGATTTCGCTGGAGAGCACCGAGATCGATCTACGAAGACTGTTGATCATCATGATCCTCGCGGGTGGAGGATTGCTCTTGCTGGCTTCTTTGGGAGGAAATTTTATCATCCGGAAAGCCTTGAAACCGGTCAAGAGTGTCGTCCAAACAGCCAAGGATATAAGCGCCGATGACCTCTCCTTGCGTATCGAGTCCGGACAACGACAAGACGAGATCGGAGAGTTGGTGGATACATTTAATGATATGATCTCCCGGCTTGAAAAATCGGTCAAAAAAATCAAACAATTCAGTGGCGATGTCTCCCATGAATTGAGAACCCCGCTCACCATCATCAGGGGTGAGATCGAAGTACTCCTCCGAAAAGAACGCAAAATAGAAGAGTACCAAAAAACTTTGAAAAGCACTCTCGAAGAATCCGCCTATCTGGAGCGGATCATCAATGACTTGCTGTTTCTGTCTCGGATCGAAGCCCTGGAAAAAAAGGAGTTCGACAAGTCAGTCCAACTGGATGAGATCCTGCTCAAAGTTGTGGAAAGCCAGGAGCTTGCTGCAAAAAAGAAAAACATCACACTCGATATCAAGAAGGCAAAACCAACAGAAATCAAGGGAGAAGAAATCCTGTTGGAGCGGATGGTCGCCAACATCATCGATAATGCCATCCGCTACACACATCCGAAGGGGAAGGTGGAGGTAAGCCTGGATAAAAAGGATGGATCGTCCACTATCCTCGTTCAAGACACGGGAATCGGGATTCCTGAAGAATCGCTCTCCTTAATCTTCGACCGTTTTTATGTCGTGGATAAATCCCGATTTAAGGAAACTGGCGGTTTAGGATTGGGACTCTCCATCGTCAAACGGGTGGCCGATTGCCATGGAGGAGTGATAGAAGTCAAAAGCGAAATGAACAAAGGAACATCTTTCCTCATCCACTTCCCGGAAACACAATAAACTAACGCTTTATTTTTCTGGCTTTACGCGGAACCCACTGCTCGATAAATTGCGATCGTCCCTCGTATTCGTCCACAAGATCCTGAAATATCGCCCGCATATGCTCGTAAGGCAGGGTTCCGATGATCATCCTACCGTTGATGATCATGGTCGGTGTGGAACGGATCCCGTAGGTGAATTCATCGGAGGTCCTTTCGTACTCCATTCCTGTATTGGCGATGGAGCTTACAATATCGTGCGTAACGGGGTCACTGAGAGCTTGCTCCACTCCGTATTTCATCGCCAATTCCTGGCGCCATTCAGGTCTTCGGGCCTCGTTAAAGTTGGCAAAGATCTCATCGTGAATGGTGACAAATTGAGCCGGATCGTATGCCGCTATGAAAGCCAGCTCACAGGCCCCCGGATGGAGATCCTTTTCCAGAGCAACCGGGTTGCAACGCCCCTCCAGTGGAAAGAACTGAAAGGCGATGTTTATCTTTCCGGCGAACTCCTCTTTCAGTTTGTCGAACTCCTGCGTGAGGAACAAACAGTCCGGGCAGAGAAAATCGGAAAACTCGATAACCTGGATCGGGGCATCCTCAAAATATTCGGTGGCCCTTACCGTCCAGTAAGGCGAAATGATGCTGGGATTGCTGACCTCCGGAAGAGCGCGGAATTGTTTTATTATCCGCAAACTAACAGCGGCTTGGGCATCCTTTTTCGCATCATGATACTGAATCATCCCATAAGCTCCGAAGGCAGTGATGCATGCAAAGGTCACGAGCATCTTGAGGGACGGCTGGAAAAAGCGGATTAAAGAAATCCTTTTGTCCCGTCCGATCCCATATTTCAAGAAAAGGAAAACACTCAGAAGAGAAAAGAGGTAATAGCCGGTGCAAAGCAGACACAGGCTTCCCATGAAAAACACAGAGTAGGCAAACAACGCGATAACGCCGAGGATATTGAAGAATGCGATAAAGGAATTTGTGCGTTCAAAACTTTCCGATGGGAAGAGGGCTCCGAGGGCCACGAGTGCTCCGACAATAATCCCGAAAAAACCGAGCGGAATTCCCATCACCTGGGATATAACAGAAAAAGCAGAGCTGTCACAGTTGAAAAAGGCGCTGATGTCGCAGAAGGATCCTTCGAAAATGTTTTCGGGAAAATTGGCGAGAAAATAATGCCGCATGGTCAGGATCGAGGCCGCCATCATCCCGATCCCAGAAAAAAAACTCAGAATTCGGGGCCACCGCACACCATCCAGAGTCAATGTTTTTGACATCAATCTAGAGTACTGATTTTCCGCTTGCAGATCAAGGATTCTATTTTATCAACTTCCATTTTTCTGCTTCTTTTCTAAGAATCAGTCTCGCTGTAGCATCGGCTTTGACGGTAATTCTGATTTTTAAAGGTTCCGGCTGAAGCAGCAGTTTCAGATTATATTCGCCTTCCAGGACTTGGACGGGTTCTCCCCCGACCACACCCCGGGCCTTTACTTCTCCTTGATCGTCCAGAACTACGAACTCGACTCGCAGAGTCTGTTCGAGTGAATCAAGCAGCTGCTCGGAATCTTTGGCATCAAGATAGATCCCCCCGGTGGAGACGGCAATGGATTCCAGCTGCTTGCGGGCCTCAATCTCCTTGATATCGAATCCAACAATATTGACCTGAAGATCGAGCCCGGCCTCCTTCACCGCCGGCGCAATGGAGTTTATTTCACCATCGCAGCTTTCCACCCCATCACTGATCAAGACGATGGTACCGCCCTTGAGGTCTTTGAAATCTTTGATGCCCTCCAGCACCGAATAAACCAGAGGCGTTTTCCCCCTTGGTGTGATGGCGTTAACCGCATCCGTCAGTTGTTGCTTATCGATTTGACCGATAGGGG
>DAOWCB010000192.1 GCA_030633795.1 Candidatus Aminicenantota bacterium
AAGGTAAAAAATGTCGATTATTAATAGAAAGCTCATTGAAAACGGAAATGTCAATGTGATTTACTGGAAGAATAATGTAAATATTTGATATTGCTTTTGTTGAACAAAGTATCGACATTTTTTATGAATAGTTCAGGTTAATACAAAAGGTGGGGATTCCTAAGGTTTCTAAAAATATCAAGGTCAGCACAGAATTTATTCATAATTTCTGAAACATCATGATGTTCTTCCAGCGCCTCTCTCACCTTCGCAGTGCCCATGATCTTGTCAAAATACTCGGAGTGGAACAGGAATTGCTCGGTATTCATATCCATTATAGACTGAATGATATGCATTGACGTTTTAAAAGGTTTAAAACGAGTCCTGTCCGTCACATGTATTTGTGCTCCCTCGCAGACTTGGCCCTCATATTTTGAAATTCCTGGAGTGAACCAGGCTTCTCTAAAACAAACACCCGGGGGATTGAGAGCGTTGAGTGCTCTGGCAAGTTTTGTGCCATCGATCCATGGAGCGCCAAAAAGCTCGAAAGGTTTTGTGGTCCCCCGACCTTCTGAGATGTTAGTTCCTTCGAAAAAAACCTGCCCTGGATAGACTGTGGCTGCGTCCAAAGAAGGCATGTTCGGGGATGGCATGATCCATGGCAGAGAGGTTTCGTCAAACCACATTTGTCTCTCCCATCCCATCATAGGAATAACCGTTAATTTTGCTTTTAGAGACAGGAAATTGGAATTGAAGAGTTGCGCCAGTTCTCCGACTGTCATCCCATGCCGTATGGGAATCGGATAGAGTCCGACAAAGGAACTGTACTCCGGATATTCTAGGATAGGTCCCTCCATGTCGATGCCGTTGATCGGATTGGGACGATCCAACACGATGAATTCTATTTCATTTTCTGCACAAGCCTGCATGGCATATGCCATTGTTGCAAGATAGGTGTAAATTCGGGTTCCCACATCCTGGATATCGAATACTAAAACATCAATATTCTCGACCATTGCAAGCTCGATGAGTTTTCCCTCATCGACTGTATCAAAGGACCGCATGTGTTCGTCGATATTCTTGAGCATGTCTGGATGAGACTGTCGGGACTGTCCATAGAGGCTGAACATAGGGATATCAAGTTTTTCATCCCTGTCATAAGAGACGTATTCCCCGGCCTGTGTCTCTCCACGGACGCCGTGTTCGGGCCCATAGAGAGCTGCAAGATGGATGCCAGGGGTGTTTGAAAAAAGGGTTATGGTGCTAGTGAGGTTAGAATCTGTCCCAGTCGGATTGGTGATCAAGCCTAACCGCTTGGACTTCACCAGATCCAGGTGTTTTTCTAGAAAAACCTCTACACCCAACTTTACATTTGATTGAGATGTCATTTTAGTGGTGCCAAGAACCCCGTTTCGAGAAATAAATCTGATCTATTCCTTGCATCTTCCTATCACTCACTTCATTTTGTCATACAAAAATCTCATAAAAGAGACGACATCAATGGATTCCACTGTCGAAGGACCGCGGACTGCTTTCCTTAATGCCTTAGGGATCGATGTCTATCCCGACACCACGAGAACCCACTTTTTGAGCAGCCAGTATGATAATGCGGCCGTCACCACATCCGAGGTCATAGATCAGATCGTCCTCACGGACATCCGCCACACGTAGCATTTCCTCAACCACGCGATTCGGAGTGGCAACAAAGATCACATCGGGCTGTTTAGTCTGCCATCCATCTGCGGTAAGGCATCCCAACACAGCCAGGATCACAAAAAGGAATCTTCGATTTTTCATTGAGTTTTGGCGAGTTGCACATCTACCCAGAAATCATACTTTTTAGGCGAGCGTCTCCCCCTAGCTGTTGATGCGCGTGTGCCTCCTGCTGGCTGTTCCGATACCGTTTCCGCCGAGCGTTCACTCTGGGATTTGAAACGATTCATGCGCGCCTGCTTCATCGCTTCTGTCATTCCGCCCCATTCAAACCCAACTTTGATCTGTTTTCCTGCCTCGGTTCCGATACCAGGTGCTAACTCAGAGACTCTAGCCAGGGGAACAGTAAATTCAAAAGCTACGTTATTTTCTTGGTCCTGATGTATTCTGTATACCGCAGGTTTGGCATCAGCAGGAGCTTCTGGAGCGTTTTCTTTTGCCTTTTTATTGATAACATCGAAATTAAAAATGACATAATTGGGATTGGCAAGAATATTGCTTTTATCTGCATCGGGAAGAGGGCCTTTTTGTTTTTCTAGCATAGCGATGTACTGTTGTGCAGAAATTCTTTTTTGGATAAAGTTAATTCCGTAATCCTTTTTCTTTTTGCCCGCGACATTGAAGTATACCGTCATTCCTGTTTGATTGATCGAACTCAAATATTGGGGATCTTTAAAAATAAAAAGAACGTAGAGATAATCTGCGTCATTCATGAAAGCATAATCAACCTGGACTTTCTTTTCAAAAGTCGTTGTTACTCCTGGCCAATCGGTACTTGTACCATCAATAAGTAATGGTGAAGGACACCAAGTGCTGGTAACGACTTTGTCTTTTGCCAAGCCAACAATAAAGATTGACCCTACGGCAAGCATGATCAATAAAATTTTCGCTGTTTTTCTCATATTTGCCTCCATAATATCTAGGGAATTACTCCTCACTTTTATTAATGATACATTATAACAAATCTTCCCTAAGTGTTCTATTTCTTGTGGAACCTAGCCTTGCATCTATAAATTTGTAAACGGAATTTTTGATCAGGGTAAGAGGGAAATGGATTTTAGATAGATATTTATATACTGGGATAAATTGAACTTTTAGATAGAAAAAATGGCTCCCTTCACACTCTGATTTTAGAATTTTCAAAACACTTCTTAGAAACCTCTCTGTAAGAGCAAGAGTCAATAAACTCTCCGAGCTTTTGCCAAGTGCAGCATAAAATATGAATGAAAGCAATAAAAAAACGTCCCTCAACAGACTAGATGTAAAGAAACCTTTACATCTAGATGTAACATTTTTGTAGGGCATGAGCGAGAGGAAAAAATATGAATGATAAAAACAAAAAGCTTTCAGACGATGAAGACTATGAGCTTACGCCACAACAAGAGGACGAAATTGCAGCAGCATACCTCAAGACACAAAAAAAAGAGGGCGAGAGGGAGCAGCGAAAGTTGATGCTGCTTAGGCTTAAAAAAACGAACAGAAAACGCTTTCAAGAAGAAGCTCGCGCGTTCTATGACGAGCGCAGAGAGTGGGTAAAACAGGGCATATCAATTGCAAAAGAATATGAAGACGGCAAAGGCGCAGAGCGGCGCGGGAAGGCTGTTGCGAAAGCACTAAAAAGAGCAAAGCAGTATGATGAAGAATTTTTTTATCTCTTCGGCAATTCGACACTCAAAATTTTAGAGCTTCATTCACTCGTGGAGCTTGCGCATTTTGATATTACTGGCACTGAGTACCCTGCTGTCAAAGCACAGAAAAAAGAACGTGCTGCCGAAAAAATTGAGAGAAAAAAACAGCTGAGAGGCAAGAAGTTTGCTGGTGCTCTTGAGGCGGGTGCGCTGCCGGCAGAGCGAGGTCTGGGCTTTGCTGCTTTCTGCGATAGAAGCAGCCCTCAGCCTGATGTAATCGACAACGTTGAGCTTGAGGGCAAGCGATTAGATGCGAGGCTCTTCATGATGCTCGACTGTGCTGCGAAGAAGTTTTTGACGTTGTTGTATGCAGAGGAAATAAAGAGGAAAGAAGTCATCAAATCCAGTGCTTTTGCGCGCAGCGCATCCGAACTCGTCAAAACTGCTGAAGTGCTCGAAGACATATGGCTCGAAAAGAAGTTGCCGAACATAAAAGACTATGCAGTCGATATCTCTTTGACGCTCGAAGAAATGAAAAAGATAATAGGGCGAAATATCAAGAATGAAGAGTTTTATAAAATAGCGAAACTGCTGGGTTATGTGATAATCAACAAGATTGTGATGTATTACGATGAAGAGAGGGAAGCTGCGACAGATGGCGCACATTACTTCAGTAAAATTGAGACTCGCAGCGAGACACTTTTGCAGTTCGTGTCACCTGAAATCTTGACGACAACGAGGAAGATGCGAGGTCGAGGCGCAGAGAAAAAAGAGTATAAAGTCATTCTGAGATTTTGGAGTAGAGGCGGTCTAGCGTTCTTGTCGAACGTAAAGGCACTCAAGTTCGATTTACTGCCCAAACGCTTCTACAAGCTCTCTTATAAGGCGCAAGAGCTATTTAGAGCGATAG
>DAOWCB010000063.1 GCA_030633795.1 Candidatus Aminicenantota bacterium
CCCTCAAACTGTTTTTCCAACAGTAACTCTGAAAGCTTGCTCAACCGGTCCGCCTGCGCCCTCTCCAACTCGAGCCGGAATTGCCTGTCATCCAACTCCACCAACAAATCCCCTTCCTTCACATGTTGCCCTTCTTCCACGCTTAACTTCTTGATAATCCCTGTAACCTCGGACTTGATAGTGACCATCCTGTTGGTAACAGCTTCACCCGGAGATTTTAGCGAGATGATCAGTTCTCCTATCCTGGCTGTGTCAACTTTGACAGGGATAGGCGTTTCTGCCACCTTCTCTTTCGCCTCGGCAGCATCCTGGGATGTCTCACCCTGTTCAGGCTCTGCTCCATTCTTGATGACAAAAAAATACACAGCAACACAAATACCGATAACGATCAATGTGATTGTTAGGATCTTCTTAGATAGTATCATTTTACACACTTCCTCTTACACGAAATGCTCCTAACCTCTCCCCTGATTATATTAAAGACGTATCCCGAAAATGTCAAATCTCACTATTTAATACCTAACCAATCCACTCAACGTTGCAGTTTGTATAAATTCATAAGAATTGTGTTCTTATCAATGATCACGGTTTCGGTTTTTTTACTTATTCCAGAACAGTAGCCTGGATTATTTACCAGCCGAGGCCCTCCACCCCGCCCTAGTAATATCGGATGCGATGCAGTGACCCATGCAGCTGTAGTGAACTACTGCAAATGGGTTACAAAGATGCCAATGTGGTGAGATCGGCCCGTAAATAGCCCCCTCTATTTGTTGTCTTGTTTGACCGCGTCCAATAGCATATCAAACATATTCGGCACCGCTGCAGTAACTCTGTGCCAGTTGGGAATAAGAGGCGAAGTGGAAGGATTTTGCCAAAAGATCTCCCCTGCCCTGTTGATCCCATCCGCAAAGGCTTCCACACAGATCGATTCTTCATGCCGGTCAAATTGAAGCCCGTTTATTGCCGCGTCATTTTCGTACCGGATCACCGTCTCTTGAGCTTCCTTCAAATAGATATTGCTCAACGTCTTGAAAAATCCAAGTGAAAATTCCACTCCTTCCAATGCCAGGTTTCTGAAAATGGATTTGGCAATGTCCACCGTCATCTTCAACACACCCAGATCCGGATCTCCGGGATCCAGAGGTTGATGTTTATGTTCATACGTCTCAGCGATATCCACCTGGCAGATCCTGTTTGCGGCCACATTCCGGTACACTTCGGAGAGCGTTCCCACTTCCAAGCCCCAATCGCTAGGGATGCGCAGAGCCATGGCCAAATCCCGCCTCATTGCGATCTCTCCAGCCAGGGCATACCGGAAACTGTCCATGTAGACAAGGAAAGGAAGATATCCCAGGATCTTTTCCAGCGCCCGGATAAAAGGCGTAAAAAACAGACGCGTGGCTCGTCCATACATCTTGGTTGTGTAGCGGCTGTAGAATCCCTTGCAAAACTCGTACTCTGAATGCGGTGTCGTCACAGGATAACAAAGCCGGGCTACCATCGCCCGCGTGTAGTTCACGATGTCGCAATCCTGAAAAGCGATCACACGGCTCTTTCCACCGGCTAAAACATACCCTAGAGCTATCCAAACCGCTCTCCCTTTGCCCGCTTCTCCTGGTGCTAAGTTGTTTTTTTCCAGAGTTTTATAAATCTTCATCATTCGAGGCCCGTCATTCCAGACAATGAAGAATCTCTTGTAGGGGGCAAAATGATCTTTGACCTTCTTGAATTGCTCGGCATTTGCCCTATCCAAACACAAAACGGTTTGGTTGAAATAGCTGGTGTTTTTCAAAATCTTCATGATATTTTGAAGAGCTCCGCTGGCAAATTCACGGTAGAGTGAGGGCAGAATCAAAGCTATCGGTCTTCTTTTCGAAAACTCCTTAAGTTCGCCCTCAATCCGTTTTATGTTGACTTCCCCGAGCTTATGAAATGTGGTAATGACGCCATTCTGGAAATAATCAGACATCCTCTCCTCCTTTTAGCTCACTCTTTGTTTTTTTTCGGGACCTTCAATCCATGGCCTATCGGGAAAACTCCAGGAATGGAAACAGGGAGTTTTCCGGCAATATCTATCTCCCCAAACAGGGCTTTCACCGCGGATAATTGGGATTCGTCTGCGTATCTGTATGCGCAGAGATAAACGTCCACATCTATGAAACGCCGCAGAAAATACGGGCTCCCGAAAGAAACCACAACGACACGCTGATGGCCTTCGGCAAGCTCCCTGATCATTTGAACTTGTCTGAGGTCCAAGCCAACGCTTCCTTTCCCTGACCTCAAACGGGAAAATAGGCCGATCACAACAACTCCTGCTTCTTTCGTCTTTTCCAGGGCTTTTGCGATAAATTCATCTCCTGTGGAGGCCTCGGCATAAAATTCCATGGCCCGAGGAATCCGCTTCTTCATCTCTCTCACGAAAGTTCGCCCGGCAAAATACCCTCCTGGATCGCTGCTCAACGCAAAGACAGCCATTTTCTGAAATCCCGCAGAAAGCGGTACGACATCCCCCTCGTTTTTCACGAGCGTCATCGAACTTTCAAAAGTCTTTTCGGCCTGAACAAGATAATCTTTGATACCGATTTTTCTGTTCAATGCCTCGACATCCACCAGTTTTTTCAGGTGGAGACCCAACCGGGCTTTAGCCTCCAGAATTCTCTTTACCGATGCATCGATTCTTGACTCCTGTATCTCTCCGTTTCTAACAGCCTTGATAAGAGCCCGGATAACTTCTTTTGGTGTGGGAGGAAGAAGCAGTATATCCACACCGGCCTTCACTGCCCTTATTGCCGCATCTTCTGGGGTATACAATGTGGTCACACCTCCCATCTCCATAGCATCCGTAACGATGAGTCCCCTGAATCTCATCTCATTCCTAAGAAGATCGGTCAATATAGGATGGGAAAGAGTGGCGGGAAGGTTAGGTGTCGGATCAAGAGCCGGGATGCGCAGGTGTGCGGTCATGATGGCTTGAACGCCTGCATCGACCGCTCTTTGGAAAGGAAAAAGCTCCACCCTATTCAAGCGGTCTCGATCGCCTTCGATGGTTGCCAACACGCTGTGCGAATCCAAATCTGTGTCCCCATGACCCGGAAAATGTTTGGCTGTTGCGATCAAGCCAAAATCCTGACAACCCTTGATAAAGGCTTCGGCAATACGACTGACCAATTCCGGGTCCTCGCCGACAGACCGTGTGTTGATGATCGGATTATCCGGATTGACGTTGACATCCACCACCGGCGCATAAGTCATATGAATACCGAGGGCCCTTCCCTCTTTGGCTGTGATTTTTCCCATCGAGTATGCCAAGTCTTCAGAATCGGCCGCACCCAATGACATTAAGGGCGGGAATAGCGTTGCCCCATCGATCTGGTTGCCGGCTCCCCTTTCAAAATCAGAAGCCACAAGGAGGGGTATCTTAGCTAGTTCTTGAAAACTGTTGGTCAATATGGCTGATTCATAAACTTCTCCTCCGAATATGATCAGGCCCCCGATCTTATGTTCCACGATCAAAGTCTTGAGGCTTTGAAAGTATTCGCTGTTCCTGTTGACAAAATTTCCGGAATACCGGCAGGCCACCATCTGACCGATTTTCTGCTCCAGCGTCATTTTGCTCAGGGTTTTTTTTGCCCATCTCATCTCCGCCGGCCCCAGCGTCAAATCTGGTTTGACAACAACCTTTGCACAACTTCCTGATAGAATGATTAAAGATAAAACGATCATGATGTGTTTGATTCTCTCAGGTTTCATCACTCATTGACCTCCATCAGGTTTTCCCGAATATGAAAAGAAATTTCGAACGATTATCCTATTATATATCTGAGCACGAATAATACCGCAAACAGATAGATAATCCAGTGGACTTCTCTTCCCTTCCCCGCAACCAGTTTGAGAAGAGAATAGGAGATAAAACCGAAGGCTATTCCTTCGGTGATGTTAAGTGTCATAGGCATAATTATAATTGCCAAAAAAGCCGGTATGGCCTCGGTAATATCATTCCATTTGATGCGGCTCACGCATGTCATCATCAAAAAGCCGACGATGATCAAAGGCGGAGCGATCACAGGCCGGAGTTGCAAACCTTCGTATTCATACAAGCCGGAGATCATGGCTGCCAACGGGCTGAAAAATAGTGCGACCAGAAAAAGGAAGGCGGTGAACATGTTGGCCAATCCCGTTCTTGCACCTTGGACAACACCGGCCACGCTCTCGATGTAGGTCGTTACGGTAGATGTCCCGAGCAATGCCCCGCTCACAGTTCCCACGGCATCGGAAAACATGGCCTGGTCCGCTCTCGGAAGTTTACCATCTTTGAGGAAACCGGCTTGCCCGCTTACACCGATCAGGGTACCTATCGTATCAAACAGGTCGAGGAAGAAAAAAACAAAAACAACGGTGATCAAACCTGTTTGGAGTGCTCCGAGGATGTCAAGTTTGAAAAGTGTCGGTGCAAGACTCGGAGGAGGAGACAAAATTCCTTGATATTTGACAACACCGATCGGCACACCCAATACCGCCGTTGCCAGTATCCCTATCAGAATAGCCCCACGAATCCGCAAAGCCATCAAAACCAGAGTCACAACCACACCAAACAATGCGAGACAGACAGGCTTGCTTGTCAAATCCCCTATCTTCACCAATACGGTAGGATCATCGACTACAACTCCCCCAAATTGAAGCCCCACATGAGCAATCAATAAGCCGATACCTACGGCGATACCGTACTTGAGGGAATCGGGGACAGCCGCCACCACTTTCCCCCAAACTCTGAACAAGGATAGTAACAGGAAAATCGATCCGGATATAAAAACTGCGCCGAGTGCAACCTCCCAGGAATACCCCATCGTGCCGCAGACAATGATGGCAAAAAAGACATTATGGCCCACTGCCGGTGCAAGGGCGAAGGGATACTTGGCCAGGAGACCCATCAGGAGCGTCGCCACAGCGCTGGAAATGCACGTGGCCACCATGACTGCACCGCTATCCATCCCGGCAAGCGAAAGTACAGCCGGCTGGAGAAAAATGATATAGGACATGGTCATGAAGGTGGTCACACCCCCGACCATTTCGGTTCTGAAGGATGTGTTGTTTTCCTTGAGCTTAAAAAAACGTTCTAAAAGCCCCTCCATCCTTCGCTCCTTTTTATTCTTCGAATTGAATCAAGGAAAGAATCTCCACGTCCGGGTGAGATTTTTTGATAAACTTCAATCCATTCAGGAAGCTTAGCTCGACCAATGAGACAAATCCGACAACCTCTCCACCAAGTTTTTTAACCAGGTCGATGGCGCTCACCGTAGAGGAACCAGTCGCGATCAGGTCATCTATGATCAGAACCTTTTGTCCGGGTTGCAGGCAATCGTCATGCATTTCGAAGTATTCTACGGCATACTCATTGGGTGCCTTCACACTCACGGTCTTTCCAGGGAGCTTACCTTTTTTTCTGATTAGAACCAAACTCAGTCCCATTTTATTCGCCACAGGGGCGGCAAACAGAAATCCCCGGGATTCGATCCCCACCACAACTTGAGGCTTTTTGTCTTTCCCCCACGAAACCATCCTGTCGATTACATAGTTAAAACTCTCTGGGTCCTGGATCACCGGCGTGATGTCTTTAAAGCCGACTCCTGGCTTGGGAAAATCCTTTATTTCACGAATCAAGTTTTTTACTCGAGTTATCATGCTGTTCTCCTTCATCCCCAAGGCAGTTTTCCTCTGAATTTGCGAAAACATGTCTGCATTAATCCAAATTTTTTGTGAAGACTGTGCGTGTAGGAAAAGGAATGCCGATGTTGGCCTTATTCAACGTTTTGTAGATCTCATCGGTAACCTTCAGCTTAGTGGAATAAGCATCTGTGTAGTTTTTGACCCAAACACGGGCCACAAAATCCAGGGAAGAATCAGCCATGTTCAAGAACTGTACGACCGGGGCGGGTTCCTCGATCACCGTATCGATCTTTTTCACAGCATCCAGGATGACATTCCGAACCTGTTCTGGATCCGATCCGTACTCCACTCCAAAATTGACACCCACACGAATAGTAAGGTCAGGGACGGTGAAATTCTTGATCTTCGTATTGGCCAAGCTCCCGTTGGGAATGTATATCACCTCATTGTCGAATGTCCTTAACTTGGTGCTCCTTATCCCAATGTCCAGGATAACCCCCATTTCTCCGGATTCCAGTTCAACCTTATCCCCCACCTTGAATGTCTTGTCCAAGACAAGTTGAATCCCACCGAGGATGTTGGCAAGGGAATCTCTAACGGCAAAACCTATTGCTATACCGGCAACACCAACCGTCGCCAAAAGAGGACTGAGGTTGATATTCCAAGTATCGAAAATAAAAAAGATCCCTAAGATGATGGTGACAACTTTTAAAATTTTGGCCACCAGAGGAATGAGCCTGTCATCTGCCGTGGATTTAGTCTTTGATGCCCACTCTTTCAACCAATGCGTGGAAAAATTCGCGATTATTCTCAATATCATAACCATGATGATCAGGACAAATAGCGAATTGACTATGTTGCTGTAAATGGAAGTTTCGAATTGGAAATGCTGGATCCCGATCTTGAATCCCAAGACTATGACAACATAAAAAATAATCGAGGAAATGCTTTTGACGATCAGATCATCGATCTTTGTCTTGGTTTTCTTAGCCAAAGGTTTTAGCACCTGTCTCATGATGAACTTAGCCAAAAGTGCAACCAAGACAGAAACTACCAAGATAAATAGAAACTTCAAATAAATATTCCCGATAATAGAATTGAAAATATTTGACACAGAGTCCATTTAAACGCCTCCTAAGATAACCTTTTTCTTCCATGTGATATATACAGGAACTTCCAAATCATTTCAATAAAAAGGGGACGGTTCTATTTTTTCGACTTTAAAATGGGGTTTAACATTGATCCCATTGAAAAAAATAGAACCGTCCCCTTTATTATTGTTTTATTGTGATTTTCCGTGTCTCATCGTTTAGAACTTCTATGCTGATCCTAATGGCATCCAGTTCCATCTTTAGTTTCTCAGCCCATTCCACGATTATGACACCTCGGTCGAGATAATCCTCCCAACCCAAGTCTTCAATCTCTGAATTTTTTCGCAGACGATACAGGTCGATGTGATATATTGGATATTTTGCCTGATAAATATTCACAAGCGTGAAGGAAGGACTGCAGACTTGATTGACATCCTCCAGACCTAATCCCGATGCAACCCCCTTGGCAAAAACGGTCTTGCCAGCTCCCAGTTCCCCTGTTAAAAAAACAACTTCTTGTCCCTGGAAAGATTCGGCCAGCCTTTTTGCTAATTCAAGCGTTTCATTCTCTGAAGCTGACATGTGTATGGTTTTTGAATTTTTCACGAGAGAGCTTTGATTGCAGCAGGCAGATATGTGATCATGTTTCCCGCTGTTAGAGACTTTTCTCCAAGCCGGACCACTCCGATATCACCGCTGAGTCCATGGACAAAAACAGC
>DAOWCB010000344.1 GCA_030633795.1 Candidatus Aminicenantota bacterium
AAGAGCATTCTCAAATTCTTTTCTTTTATTTTGGATCTCGATCTTGAGATTTTCCATTTTTGCCTGCAATTCCTTACGCTTGGGCCTCCTTGACTTTTTCGACAAGTCGGAAAAAAGCTTGTGGAGAATGAACAGCTAAATCGGCCAGAATTTTCCGGTCTAGCTCAATATTCAGCTGATGCAACCCGTGGATGAAACGGCTGTAGGAAAGGCCGTTGTTTTCGGCTGCTGCCTTGATCCGTATGATCCAAAGACGCCGGAAATCTCTTTTTCGGGTTCTCCTATCCCTGTAGGAATATTGGAGAGAACGCTCAACAGCCTCTTTGGCTGTCCTGTAATTATGGCTTCTCGCTCCCCAATAGCCTTTGGCCAGCTTTAAAATTTTTGCCCTTCTCCGGCTTTTTTTTGTTCCTCTCGTTACTCTGGGCATTTTGTTCTCCTTAAATCATATAGTTTTCACGCATAAAGAAAATCATATTCTCATGCCAATAAATTAGCGAATTTAGATATTTCCCTGAAAATCTAAGGCGCTTACTCCCTAAAAATCGTAAGGAAGCATATCTTTGATCCGACCACGATCTGCCTTGCTGATAGAACCTTTTTTGCCTAGATTCCTTTTTCTCTTCGCTGACTTTTTCGTGAGTATATGGCTTTTATTAGCTTTGTTATGAAGGACCTTCTTCTTCCCTGTTACTTTGAATCTTTTTTTGGCTCCCTTGTGTGTCTTTAGTTTTGGCATCTTTACCTCCTGACTTAGTCGCGGTTAACAGTGCTGAAACAGCCCAGGGTTGGGTTCGGATAGTGCCGTCTCGCTGTCCTAGTTCTTTTATGTCTTCGAACACCCGATCCAAAATTTTATGCGCCAATTCTGGCTTCGCTTTTTCCCGTCCTCTAAGCATCACCGTGATTTTCACTTTATTTCCATCCTTTAAAAATCTCTCGACATGACGCATTTTAAAAGTGTAATCATGGATGCTGATTTTCGGCCTGAACTTGATCTCTTTGATTTGAACCTGTTTCTGGTGTTTTTTGGCCTCATGAGCTTTTTTGTGCAATTCGTACAAAAATTTACCATAATCCATGACGCGGCAGACAGGAGGATTTGCCGCGGGAGCAACCTCGACCAGATCCAGATTCCTGTCTTTTGCCATGGCTAAAGCCTCTTGGAGCGACAGAACACCAACTTGTTTTTTTTCTTCGTCTATTATTCTGACTTCTTGAGCTTGAATCCTGTCATTGATCCTATGCGGCTTTTCCTTTCTCTTTCCAGGATGAAATCTCCGTCTTCTGATGATTGACCTCCTTAACCTGGATAATTATAAATTATCAAGGTTAAATATTTATCCTCAATGATTTATTTTTAACCAATTCCTTAACTTTTTCAAGGAATTCATTAACATCTATTTTGCCTTTGTCCCCAGCTCCATGAACTCTGAGAGACACGGACTGCTCGGATACCTCTTTATCTCCCACAATACACATGAGGGGAATCTTGTGCACTTCGGCATCCCGGATCTTGTAGCCTATTTTTTCGCGCCGATGGTCGACAGAAGCCCGCAATCCCTGTTCTCTAAACATTTTTCTTAGGTTTTCGACGTATTCGTTATGCCTGTCTGCAATCGGAATAAAGATCACTTGGATAGGAGCAAGCCACACAGGAAAGTTTCCGTTGTAGTGCTCGATAAGCACGCCAAAAAATCTTTCCAATGAACCGAGCAAAGCTCTATGGACCAGATAGGGTCTTTGGGCTTTCCCATCTGCACCGATATAACTCAGATCGAACCGCTCTGCCAGGTTGAAATCGAGCTGAATGGTGGTGCACTGCCATGACCGCTGAAGAGCATCTTTTATCTTAATATCTATTTTCGGGCCATAAAATACTCCAGCCCCAGGATCGATTTGATAAGCCAAATCCTTATCTTTTAAAGCTTTTTCTAAAGCCACCGTAGCCTTTTCCCAGTCATCGAGAAGCCCGCAGTATTTGTCCGGACAGGTGGAAAGATACACATCAAACTCTTCGAATCCGAAGGCTTTCAATAACCTCAATGCCAGTGATATGACCTGTTTGATCTCGTCTTCCAGCTGGTCTTCGCGACAAAACACGTGCGCATCGTCCTGCGTGAAACCTCTCAACCGCATCAATCCATGAAGTACTCCGCTTCTCTCATACCTGTACACGGTGCCGAGCTCTGCCCAACGGAGTGGAAGATCTCGGTAGCTTCTCGATCTATTGTTGTAGACCATGATGTGGAAAGGACAATTCATAGGTTTAAGCTCATATTCCATACCCTCATGAAGAAGCGGAGGATACATGGCATCATAAAACTCTGTATGTCCGCTCTGATGCCAGACATCGAGCTTGGCAATATGGGGGGAATAAACAATTTCATAGCCGTCTTTAAAGTGTTCCTCGTACCAGAATTCCTCGATGACACGCCTGATGGCTGACCCATTGGGATGCCAAAGCATGAGGCCTCCACCCAATTTTTCGTTGAAACTGAACAGGTCAAGCTCAGGGCCGAGTTTGCGATGATCACGCTTTTTCGCCTCTTCCAAAAGGGCTAAGTATTCATCCAGTTTTTCCTTGGAATAAAAGGCAGTTCCATAAATTCTTTGAAGCTGTTTCCCTTTTTCGTCCCCTTTCCAGTAGGCTCCTGAAGAAGAGAGCAACTTAAAATGC
>DAOWCB010000103.1 GCA_030633795.1 Candidatus Aminicenantota bacterium
AGGTATTGGTTTCGAATCTCATGAGAAGGAGCGGATTTTTGAAAAATATTACCGCATACCTTCGGTTGAAAACGAACGTATTTTGGGAACAGGATTAGGTTTAGCTTTAGTGTATCATATTGTCAAAGAACACGGAGGCCATATAGAAGTGGAGAGTACTCCAGGAAAAGGAAGCACCTTTTTCATCTATCTGCCTTTGGAGGGCGAATCATGAAAAGGATTCTCATCATCGAGGATGATGTCGCCATTCTGCGAGGACTCAAAGACAATCTCGAATACGAATCTTATGAGGTTTTGACTGCCACAGATGGCGAGCAGGGATATAGCTTGATCAAGGAGAAGAAGCCGGATTTGATCATCCTCGATCTGATGCTTCCAAAAATGAGCGGATATGAAGTCTGCCGTAAGGTGCGTGATGAGGGAATCACAACACCCATCCTGATGTTGACAGCACGCGGAGAAGAAATGGATCGTGTGGTTGGTTTGGACCTTGGTGCCGATGACTATGTCACCAAGCCATTTTCGGTGCCGGAATTATTAGCGAGAATAAGGGCCATCATTCGCCGTATTCAGAAGGCGAAAACCGGAGATTTGCCGGGCGAGTTGAAATTTGGCGAGATCTCCATCGATTTTAAATGTTTTGAAGCCCGCAAAGGAAAGGAAATCCTGAACATGTCGCGCAAGGAATTTGGTGTGCTCCGCCTTTTAGCTGCCCGGATAGGCGAGGTCGTCACCCGAGATGAACTGCTCGATGAGGTTTGGGGTTATGACCAATATCCTACAACACGTACCGTGGACAATCACATCGCTTTGATTCGTAACAAGATCGAAGACAACCCCTCTAAGCCCCTCTATCTGATTACCGTCCACGGAGTAGGCTACAAATTGGTCCTCGGTCGATGACATTTTCATGACAGTTTCTGGACGATTTCATGTAATAAATATTTCAAAAAAATGGCATTCTCACGACAATCTCATGACACAAACTGAGGCCGATTGCACTAAATTGAGATTGATATGGAACAAAAGTATAGGAGAGTGCAAATGAAAAAACATTCAATCTTGATTGCAATTCTTGTGTTTGTAGCTTTCAGCTTTGGCAGTTTTTCGATCCAAAACGGCCACGACCTGTTTCAGAAGGCTTTAGCTAAGGAGCGGGCAGAAGGGAACCTGGAAGAAGCCATTTGTCTTTACCAGAAGCTTGTAGACGAAACGAAAGACGAAGCCTTGGCCGCCAAAGCCCAATACCGAATAGGAATTTGTTTTGAAAAATTGGGCCTGGAGAAAACGAAATCAGCCCAGGAAGCCTTCCAAAAGGTCATGGACAATTACCCCCATCAGATAGAAATTGTAAAACTTGCTCAAGAAAGGCTATCCTCGCTGTTAAATGCAAAAGCAGCAGCAGAAAAACGTGATAGCGAATTTATTTTAAAGAAGATTGGGCCAGGCAATACGCGGGGACAAGGGGAAGTTTCTCCTGACGGTCGCTATATCTCATTCACTGATTGGAATACCGGTGACCTAGTCGTGCAAGATCTGATCAAGAGAGAGAAATATAATATCACTCACAAAGGCTCTTGGGAGAAATCAGGAGCTATGGCCTACAGTTCCAGATGGTCACCTGACGGAGGATCAATTGCCTATGATTGGTGGGATTGGGACACGGAGCCCAATTTTGTCGGCATACGTATCGCCTCTCGTGACGGGACGAAGATACGGACTCTATTCCAAGTGTCGCCTGATGAGGGGGTGTCGATCACCTGTGGCTGGTCTCCGGATGGAAAATATATATTGGCCGGAATAAAACGAGAACAATCTCCGACCTCAAGTCAGTTTGTTCTCATTTCTGTGAATGATGGCTCCAAGCGTGTTCTAAAAACATATTATGAAAAGAACGAGCCTGAAAAAGCGGCTTTTTCACCGGACGGGAAACACATCATTCTTGAGCGGAGGCAGGCTGACAACCCAGCAAACAATGATGTGTTTCTTTTGTCAATGAAGTCTGGAGAGGAAATTCCCTTGATCACACATCCGGCCGATGATCGGTTTTTGGCGAGTGCGCCAGATGGCGAACATATTCTTTTTTTAAGCGACCGCAGGGGGACTCGTGACGTCTGGTTGCTCCAAATGGAAGGTGACGAGATTAAGGGGACCCCCCGGCTTATCAAAGAGAGCCTTGGGGATATCGAGCCGCTTGGGTGTACAAATGATGGTTCGTTCTATTACATCTTGCCAATATTGAATAATGAAGTGTATGTCACTTCCTTCAACCCGATAAACAAGGATATGATCGAAATTCCCAAACAACCCATAGAATATATCGGGAAATCCAGTCATTCTCCCGCTTATTCTCCGGATGGAAAATACTTGGCTTTTATTTCCGTAAGGGGAACCCACGCGAAATCTCGGTTAGTGATTTGTTTGCGCAATCTCGAAACAGAAAAGGAGCAGGATTTTTACCCAGGACATGTGAATTTAAAGGAACTTAAGTGGTCCCCAGATAGCCGATTCCTCCTTGTGAGAGCAAGCGATAGGCCGGTCACGGATTTCGGCACTGATTTTTTTAACTATATGATCTGCAAGGTGGATACCTTAACTGGTCGAATCGAAACAGTGTTCCAAAGTGAGGTAGACAAGAATCGGAAAATAAACCGGATTATCTACTCCGTTGATTGGGCCATTGATGGGAAATCTATTTATTATGTGATGGATAGCGAGAACGAAAAGAGTTGTCAATTGATCAAAAGAAATCTCCAAACGGGAGCAGAAGAAACACTTTACCGCACGCCTATTAATAGATGGATCTTCTATATTTCTCGGTCCCCCGATGGGAAATGGATAACTTTTACAGGATCAGGTGAAAAAGACATGAGGAGTATTTATGTTGTTTCAACTGAGGGAGGTGAACCCAGGGAGGTTTTTAAATATAAAAGAGAAATCGGCTACATTCACCACTGTGGATGGACTTCCGATGGCAAATATATTTTGTTCACGAAACCCAGGAAGGATTTTACGGAACTGTGGTGTGTGCCCCTCTTCGGAGGAGAGCCACAAAACCTGGGATTGAAAATGTCAAAAATATATCATTTAAGTGCGCATGATGATGGGCGGCACATTGCATTTAACTGCCCAGGCCCTAATCCTCCAAAAGCGGAAATCTGGATGATGCGCAACTTTCTTCCCGAAATTGAAACAGAAGGAGAGCGAAAATGAGAAAACAAATAATGATTATCTTTATACTTGTTCTGCTGTGCTTAACCATTGGAGCACTCAACCTTCAGAATGGTCATGACCTGTTTCAGAAAGCCCTGGCTAAGGAACGGGCGGAAGGGAATCTGGAAGAGGCCATTGCCCTGTATCAGAAGGTCATCGAGGAATCGAGAGATAAAGCCTTATCCGCTAAAGCCCAACTGCGCATCGGGTATTGTTATGAAAAATTGGGTCTACAGGAAGCGAACAAAGCGTTTCAGTTGGTGATCGACAACTATCCTGGACAGGAAGAGGCGGTCAAGGAGGCCAGAGAAAAACTCGCCATCCTGTTGAGGGCCCAAGCTGTGATCAAGGAAGAGGATAAAGGAATTACAATTCGGAAGCTGTGGTCAGGTCGTGTAGGAAGCTCTTGGGGATCGCCTTCCCCAGACGGGAAATACTTTGCATTTTATTTTGATCCTCAGGCAGATCTGGCTATCAGAGAATTTGCCACAGGAAAGGTGCGCCGGCTTTATCTAAAAGGTGGAGCCGTCGATAACAGTTGTTGGTCGCCCGATGGTAAACAGCTTGCCTATGGCTGGGGTATCCGTGCAAGAGACACTCATGAAATACGTATTGTCAATCTTGACGGATCAAATCCTCGCACTATATATGAAAGTAAGGATTGGGTTGCACCTTATGCCTGGTCGCCAGACGGAAAATACATCCTGATTTATTTCATGAAAAAGGCAAAAGGGAAATACCAATTCGGTCTGTTGAAAGTTGCTGATGGATCCTCACGTACATTTGATTTTCTGGTAAATCCCTCAACAGCTTCAGGTTTTTCTCCGGATAACCGTTACCTTGCCCTCACTGTCCCACAAAAAGAAAATTCCGAGAAGCATGATGTTTCTCTCTTTTCGATAGCTGAAGAAAAAGAAATTCCTCTGGTGGTACATCCCGCTAATGATCATGTTATTGGATGGTCTCCTGATGGGCAATGGATTTTCTTCTGGAGCGACCGTTCTGGGACAAGCGATCTTTGGGCAATCCGTGTTTCTGGGGGAAAATCTCAGGGAGATCCCTTATTGATCCAAAAGGCGGCGATGGGGGATTCTTATAACGTATGGATGACCCCAACAGGATCCTTGTTCTATTCGATCACTGTTTCGACCTGGGATGTCTATGTGGTAAAAATTGACTTTGACCAAAATAAGATTCTCGAAGGGCCGAAAAAAGCCACACGCCACTATACAGGCACAAATCATGCACCGGCTTGGTCATCAGATGGCGATTACCTCGCTTTCGTGTCCAGTCGGAAAGATGATCCTAGAAAAGTTTTGTGCGTTCTTTCTAACAAGTCGGGAGAGATACGTGAATTCTTTCTGGATCTTATAAGTTTTGTGAATCCAACATGGATACATTGGTCACCTGATGGTCAGAGTATTATCCATACAGGATTTGATAAGCCATACAGTGCTGGCTTTTGGAGGACAGACCTTAACACAGGAAAAATGAATATGGCCTTTCGTTTTACTGAAATGAAACAGATATGGGGCTCGTGTATCTCCAAGGATGGAAAAACAATGTATGATATCAAGATGGACAAAAAAGCTGGAATATCTCAGCTTGTTGCCCAAAATCTTGAAACCCAAAAAGTGGATAAACTCTACCGGAGCGAATGGATTCATGCTTTAGCGCTATCTCCGGATGAACGACTGTTTGCTTTTTTTGAAGGGGATTGGCCTTCGAAACTAAGAATAAAGATTTTACCGGTCAAAGGCGGAGAGCCACGAACACTGTACACTTTTAAGAAAAGGGAATGGCCTTCCGCGATAGCCTGGACACTGGACGGACAGCACATTCTTTTTTCGAAATCAAAGGTTATAGACGGCAAGTCCATGGAATCGATATGGCATATTTCTCCAGAGGGAGGTGAACCGCAAGAAATAGGACTAAGTATGGATAACATTAAACATTTGCGGATTCATCCTGATGGACAGCACATTGCCTTCGCTTCAGGCAAAAGAGCCGAAGAAATTTGGGTGATGGAGAACTTCCTGCCTAAAATGGATAAAAAGAAATAAAAAAAGGGACGGTTCTGTTTTTTCTCCCTTAACTTAAAAATGGGGACGGTTTCATTTACTGTGTGATGTAGGGACAGTTTCCCAAACGGTCCGTTCGGGGAGCGGACCCTACAAAAATAGAACCGTCCCCATTTTCTCATTCGTTGACTTTTTTTTGACAATAGAAAGAACAATAGCTACGATTTAAAAAGCATAAATATTAGCCACAAATAGGGAGTTGAACAAGGTGTACACCATAAAAAGGGACAGGTATGACTTCCCACTTTTAAAACGGTACACGATGGTCTGGGAATAGACACATACACTAATCCAATTATTTTTCAAATTTAACTTCAGATATGTCTTTTTCTGTAATGAGAAATTCTTCTTGATTGCACGTCTTTACATATAGGAGATAAATTTGTCCTCCATTAAAGCAGTTCATCACCAT
>DAOWCB010000374.1 GCA_030633795.1 Candidatus Aminicenantota bacterium
ACGGTTTCAGAGATATAACTCACACTCGGATAAGAAAGTTTTTCCGAAATAGACCAAATATTATCAGAGCACATATGGCATATTTCTTCAGCGAAGGAGAATGCTTAGAGTGCGAGGTTAGGGGGCCTCGTGGAATCAATTATGAAATCGATGGCTATCCCGAAAGTGCCGGCTACCGAGGGATGTATTTTAAAAGAAAAAAAATTACTGTGAAGATCCTCGATCAAACTCGTGACATCTTCTCCCATTGGATCGTAAACGGGGAAAAAGTCGAAACGCCCTGTTTAGAGCATGAAGTGTTGACAAAAACATGTATAGAACCTGTATTTTATCCATACTCCTGATCTGATGTGTAATCATCCGGCTGGTTGACGATATCTACGAGAATCCTCTTTATAATATTCAGGACGGCCGAGCTTTAGGTGTGTTCTCTACTCATTTTTTTTCTTTTTATCCACTTTTTATTGTGCTAGCATTATTAGTATTAGAATAAAAGAGCCATCCGCACCTTTTTACTTTTATGTAGTTATAGCACTAGTTAGTCTCTCAGGTGCTTGTGTTACAGGCTCAGGCCTCTTTGCTCCAAAATTTATTGCCCAAGGAGTTCATCTGGATGCCAAAGAAATGACCGAGAATCAGTGTTTGGAATGTCATCGAGATGGAAAAGATGGGGTGCCTATCGCTCCCAAAGCTATGCTCAACAGGGAAAACTGCATTCGCTGCCATTTGAAAGAGTGATTGAAAAGGGAAGCAGACAAAGGCTACAGAGAGAGCTAATGGTAGAAAAAGATGCCAAATCCACTAAAAAGAATTTTCTGGTTGTATTCTCTCATCCAAAGGGAGAAAGCCTTGGCAACGCTCTCAAGGAAGCTGTAATAAGGGGCCTGAAAAAATCCAACACTGCAGCAGAAATCAGGATTCAGGATCTCTACAAGGAACAATTCGATCCTCTGCTTCATGACATCGAGGAAAACGACAAGGATCAAGCAACTGTAGAGATGAAGGGGAATGTTGTGTGGGCAGACGGGATTGTTTTTGTAACACCGCTCTGGTGGGCCAATATCCCGGCCATGCTGAAAGGGTATTTTGACCGGATCTTTACAGAACACTTCGCTTTCCAGTATAACCAGGCGGCCATTCCGGTTGGCCTGCTGAAAAACAAAAAAGCGATCCTGATAGGTACCTGCGACACGCCCTCTTTACTGGCCAGATTTTCCAAGACTTCCTTGGGTTTTAAATCTGTCATTAGGGGAGTCTTGAAGTTAAGCGGAATCAAGGACTCCAGGTTTATACTTTTCGGATCCGTGATGACTTCTACGGAGGAAAAAAGAAAAAAGTGGATTAAGAAGGCAGAAATTGCTGGTGAGGCCTTCGCCCGTCCTGATACTCTTTTGACAAAGGCGAAAAAAAGGATAGGTACATTGATAAGAGCCGCGAGGCTGCCTCTCTTTTCATTTGTCTTCGGTTCAGTTCTTTTGGGGAGCGCCATAGGATCTTCGATCGATCGGGATTTCAACTGGGGAGGATTTTTGATTGCGATCTTCTTGGGGTTTATGTGCCACACTGCAGTATCCTTCTCCAACGAAGTCGCCGACGAGAAGGCGGATAAGATCAATGTCAACCGCACCATGTTCAACGGAGGGACCGGGCTTTTGGCCGAAGGCTTGATCACCAAGAGGACCTTGAATCGGGGTTGGGTCATCACATCCTGGCTCGGTCTGATTCTAGCTGCCCTGCTGGTCCTTCAGTTTGGCTATCACTGGCTGCTTTTTCTAGGAACTGCTGTCGGCCTCTTTCTGGGGCTGGAATATAGTTTTTACCCCCTCCGGTTTTCGAGGATCGGATTGGGTGAGATAGTTGCTTTCATCGGCTATGGAGTTCCCATGATGTTGGTCGGTTTGGTATCCCAGGTCGAGAATCCCGCCGTGGATCAGGTCGCGTCAGGATTTCGATTCTATCTTTTATCCCTGCCAATCTCGCTGTCAGTTTTTGTGACGTTGTGCTTGACTCAAATACCGGATACAGATGCAGACAGGGAAGCTGGGAAAAGATCCATCTCTGTGCTCCTGCGACCAAAGAATGTCATGATTCTTTCTGCGCTTGTCCTGTTGCTTTGTGCGCTTTTCTGCTTTGGTCTTGTCCTGTTCGGCATTCTGCCTCTAAAATACTCCATAGCTATTTCTATCTTCCCTCTGTTGACAGGAGGAGTAATATTGAAGAACCTCAATGCCTATGAAATACCTGCAGGGATGAAAATGATCAATATCATGGGGATGTCGGCTACCACAACTGTGCT
>DAOWCB010000014.1 GCA_030633795.1 Candidatus Aminicenantota bacterium
AACACCCTATCTTTCCGCCAAAGAGCTGGAAGAGAACGTCCGGCTCTCTTGCCAGGTGAAAGTTCGGAACGATCTGTCGATCGAAATCCCTGATGATCTTTTCCTGATCGAGGAATTTAAAGTCCAGGTGGACCGTATCGAAGACTTGACCCCTTATATCAAAGGGCTAACTCTCGAAATCAAAGCATCGGAAGAAGGCATTACATTCAAGCCGGGACAATACATCCAGCTGGAGATCCCCAAGTACAAGCTGTCCAGTGCCCCAGAGTTTCGGGCCTTCTCGATGGCATCCCGCCCAGAGGAGAGCAACAAAATCGAATTGTATGTCGGCCTCGTGGAAAAGGGAGTCGTTTCGACCTATGTCCACAAATTCCTCAAGGAAGGAGATAAGCTTGTTATGCGGGGACCCTTCGGGGATTTTTTTTACCGCGACTCAGACCGGAAAATCCTGATGATCGCTACAGGGACTGGATTGGCGCCAATCATGTCGATTCTTCGGTACATGCGCAAAGAGCAGATCCAGCGAAAAACCACCCTCTTTTTCGGGACAAGAATGGAAGAGGACCTCTACTGTGTTGAAGAGCTTAAAGACCTGGAAAAAGAACTATCAGAGTTCATTTATATCCCCACATTGTCCAGGATGCCCGACAGTTCGCCTTGGGATGGAGAAAGAGGCCGGGTCACAGCTTTGATCGAAAAACAGATACCTGAAGGGATTGACCTCGACGTCTATATCTGTGGAAATGCGGAGATGGTCGAATCCTGCTTAGAGGCACTCAAGATAAAGGGCATTCCTGATGGACAGATCCATTTCGACAAGTTCGATTGAGCAAAAATCCCAAAGATGCATCCCTTAAATAATACTTAATTATATTTAATTATTCTTTAGTTGACTTATGGTCCATATTACCTGAGGGATATGTTTAAAGCCAGAATTGATAGCCGATCCCAAAAAGGATACGAATCCCTCCCAGGTCGACATTGATGTCGAAGGGTTTTACCCTAAGAGGAATAGATTTGACTTCAGCTGTCAGGAACAATCCTCTGAATAGATGTAAACTCATTCCTCCGCCGATAACGGTCGTCCATTTGTTGTGATCGACCGGCTGCCGGACGAATTCGCTATCGATATCCTGTTTATAAAAATAATAGGCTATGCCGATTTTAAAGTACGTACTGACATTCCGGATGCGCAGGATAGGAACCCCAACAATCCCGGAAAGTTGCAGGCCGGTCACGCTCAAAGTGCTGTCCTCCTGGAAAAGTCCGACCTGACCACTTCTTTTGTACCCTCCCTCATAGGAAAGCTCCAGACTGTAGGATCCTGCAAAAGAATATCTGATGTAGGGCTCGTAGACATATCCATCTCCGTATATCTCCCCTAATGCGAGGTCATCGAGATAGCGGTATCCGGCATTGAGACCTAGTGTAAACCATGCTGCGCTGCCGACTTGAACAGAAATGAACACCAGGGAAATAAGAATGACTAATTTTTTCATAAGTTCTTCCTTTTTCACATTATCGAAGGGCATAGTTGGGATCGCTTTCTTCCCCAGAAGCGTTGACGGATATAATCTTGTATAAAAAATTTTCCTCTTCCAGAAGACCTCGCCTAAGGTAACTGGCGATTTGAGCATCCACTTCGGCTACAAGTGTAAAGGATTGATCCTGGCTATCCAATTGTTTCGCATATACACGATAGGAGACAACCTGATCTCCATTCCGGGGATTAGGCGCCCAAGTCAACCGGTCCATATACTGGATAAAAAATCCATAGTTGTTTCCCACTCTTGAAACGGTAAAAAGAAGAGGTGCATGGATGTTTTTCAGAGGATAAAAAGCGGCTTTCTGGGCATCGACAATTCCCCATCCATTGCTGTTATCAGGAGATTCATACTGGCTGGCCGTTGATTTCATCGCTGTCATGATATCCTGATTGGTCCAGGAAGGATTGATCTCAAGGATCAACGCTGCAACTCCGGCCACCAACGGACAAGAAAACGATGTCCCATCCACAAGCTCGTATTCGTCCCTCTCGTTTGGGGCTGCGGAATAGACCATTTCCCCCATGGCCATCACATCTGGTTTGATCCGGCCATCAGCGGTGGGCCCTTCGGAACTGAATCTAACTCTACTACCCTGGGAATTCACAGCTCCGGCAGCCAATACATAATCACTGTCAGCAGGAGAACCCAAGGTGTTTTGGCCGGAGTGGGAGCTCCCATCGTTTCCCGCGCTGTTGACGATCAAAATGCCACGACTTGCCGCGATGTTTGCGCCTCGAGCTACAACCGTGGTGTCTCCATCCATATCCTGCCAGGAGTAGTCCTCCTCACCATGAGTATGCCGATCCCGGTATCCCAGGGAACTGCTGATGATGTCCGCTCCCAGTGTATCGGCCCATTCTGAGCCAGCAATCCAATAGTCCTCTTCGATGTGGCGCTCCCAATCCAAATCGCCGTTTTCCGTCTTCCCCAGGAGAAAACTGGCCCCGAACGCTGGACCAATGAGTTCGCCTGGCTCATATCCGGCGATGGTTCCCAGGGTATTGGTTCCATGATCCCCTTTCCCCATCTGGCCCTCTTCATCGAAAACATTGGGATCGCCGTTTAAAAAATCCCAGGTGGCCACGATATCGAGGTGATCCAGGGCCTCATGCCCCAAGTTGCTGAAGCCAGCGTCCAACATGCAAATCAAGACTCCTCGGCCGCTGTATCCCATGTTGTGCAACGCGGGGACATTCAGCTGATCGACCTGGGTAAAGGAGGCACCATAATCGAAAACGATGCTTTCTGCGAGGGTGGCTTGTGGGGCTGGTTCTGTCTTTTTTTCGATCACAGGATCACGGAAGGTGTAGACCAAAACCTCGTCCACTTTATTAACGAAACGAAAATGGGCAATCATTTCGAGGGATTGGCTCGTGGCTTCGACAGATACGGCATTCAACCAGCGAGACGTGTGCCGAATCCTTCGGACGTATTGTTTTATGAAATCCACATAAAGCGGGTAAACAGGTAAATCGTATTCATCCACAAGAGCTTCAAACCCATGGCGAAGGCGCCTGTTTAAGGATTTTAAATTCAAGGCCACCCTGGCTTCTTCCATTTTCTGGAGTTTTCCCGGACCTTTATCTTTGAAATAGACCCAAGCGACAAATTTTTCTCCATGTCCTTTTTTATCGAATGATCTCTGCATTCTCGGAGAGATTTTTTCATTTTTCTGGGATATCCCGCCGGTGATAACGATGGACAGGAATAAAATCAAGCAGATGGTCTTTAATAGCTTATTCTTAATCATGTTTTTCTCTCTGGTTGATAAAATTAATATTCTTAATATTTGTTATTATAGCAGATAGTTTGGATATCGAAAATGCCTAAATAAAGTTTTAAAAAGAGAACTTTTGAAGTATATATATATTGATTTATATTGATATTTTTTGACTTATGATAAATTTTTTAGGAGAAAATTATGTTCAATCGTCCACAATTCTCAGTGATATTTTTATTTATAATTCAATACCACATATGTCAGTTTGTCAGGAGGATTGTTCAAGTCGAGTTTGAAGGTGTTGCTGTCAATCTTTTTCACGTTCTGTTTGTCTTTTGTGTAGTCATCTCCGGTGTAGGGCAAAAAACTTGCAGAATCGGTCTTGAAGTGCATCGGGAACACGATCAGCTTCGGATTTAGCTGGGAAATCACATGGTCGGCTTCTTTTCCGAATATCGTGTAGGTCCCTCCGACAGGGATCATCACCACATCGATGGCTCCGATTTTTTCGACCTGTTCGGCTGTAAGTTCATGCCCAAGATCTCCCAGGTTAACCACCTTTAATCCATCGAACTCAAAGACAAAAATGGCATTTTTTCCTCTCTGTTGTCCTTGGTTTGCATCATGATAAGAGGGAACGGTATAAATCTTCACATCCTTTATTTTTTCTTCGATCTGAGCAAAATCCTTCCCCCCTGAGCTCAATCCTCTCAAAACCGATGGCTTGCCGGAAACAACATTCACCTGGTTGTGGTCGGAGTGTTCGTGGGATATTGTCACGATGTCCGGTTCGATAGCTTCGGGAATCTTGTAATCGCCCATTGCCATAGGATCGGTGATGATCCGTGTGTTTTGAGATGTCTCGATCAAAAAACAAGCCTGACCAAACCACTTAAACGTGACTTCTTGGGCACGGAGACCAAGACCGGCAAATGCAAAGATTACAAAAAAGGAAAAGGCAAAAATAATGATATTTTTCATTTTGTTTTCTCCCTTGAATAAACTATATCTGTTATTGCAGGCAACCGCAACTGCTCTGTCAATAACAAAAATCCTATTCGACCAATTTTGCAGGGCCGTAGTAGATGGCGTTAAACAAGTAGCGGAAAGTTCCGTGGGATTGGCCCCGATAGACCACCGGAAAACCGATTAATATAACTTTGCCTTTGCCGTAAGGAACATCCACGATAGCAGTTTTGTTTATCAAATGTTTATCCCCGGTTATCCATCCGCTCAGCAAGGTCTCTGTCGGGTACCGGACAACGCTTCGTCCTTCATGCACGGTGAAAGCAGGGCTCCTTCGGTAAAATAGCGCCGCTCCCCTTTCATAACCGTAAGCAATCGGGTGAGACGTGTCATTCAAAGCTTTGAGGATAGAACCCGGAATGAAAAAGTCTTTCCTGTCCAATCCATCCACGCTGTTCTCAACAGCCAAGTGGAGATTTTTTATCGCAAAATCTGCCCCTCCATTCAGTGTGATCACAGTGCCACCTTTTTTCACAAATTCGTTCAGATTTTTAAGCCCCACTTCACCGATCCCGCCAGCATATTCCGCAGGAACTGCCGTCTCCGGCACTCCTCTGATAATAGCACTCTCTCTGAGATCGGGGATAACGATCACATCGAAGATTTCGTTTAAATCACCCCTCCGGATTTCTTTGTCAAAAACACTCTTGAAAGGAATCTCATACTGTTCGAGAACCCATCGCGTCCATCCCTCATCCATGGATGCGGTCCAACTCTTGTATAGGCCGACGCGCGGTTCTTTCAGAGCATAGGTCTTCACTTTCGGTTCAGCCCACAACCCGTCAAAATGAACCCAGAGCTTTTGAGTGATCGATTCCATGTCATGCAACAGGCCATCCCGGTTTTTGACGATCATCGTCCCCTCGGGATAGGTTTTTCCGTTGGCTTCAAACTTCTCAGCCGTCCAAAAGACCGTGTATTCCTTTTCTATCAACCTGTTTAAGGCAATGATGTCGTCATTGGTGGCATGCCCCCAAGCATAACCATAGGCACTTTCGACAGTCTCGAACTTTCCCTTGGGCTTAATTATCTCATCGAGAAGCACCGCATCGACCTGGAAGGGCTTGTCGGCCTGAACCACGTCCACTCCCAGCAGGAGGGGCAATGTATGGCCCACCACATCATACGGAGTCTTCAGAGGTCCTCCTGGCGTTTCTCTAATCTCAGGATAGACCTGCTTCTCTAAAAGTGTTTTGGCGAATCCACCGTATGGCTGGGCCATGTAAACAATAAAACTTCCAGCCGGATATTCGTACCCATTAACAACGAGAGATTCGGAAGCCTTGTGTATCTCCACAGCTCCCAGCTTCAGCACATTCAGCATTTTTACAGCCGTGGACAAATCCCTCTGATTGAATGGAATGATAAAGGCATACGGAGACTCACTTCGGGTGACCGCCTTTTTGTGGACAGTGTAAAAATTTTGGAGCCAGTTCTCACGGAGCCTAGCAGCATTGGTCAAAACAGCCTTGGCCGCAGCATAATCATAATCCACGATATCCCGAAGCGACCATTGGCCTCCCATCCAAGGCAACGGCATTTTGACAGACGGTTCCTTCACATCCGCAGAGAGATCCTCATATTTTACCGTGATCGGGGTTGCTACCTTAGCGCTGGCTGCCTCTGTCAGGATCCGGATTCCGCCGTGATAGTGATGATAAGCTCTTGCCGGCGTCCAGGCATCATATCGAGAACTGTGGATCACTCCCCCTTTCCCTTGTGCCGTTAATTCTGAGGCCATGAATGTTCCCATCATGGCCACTTCCTGGCGGAGGATGGGATCGATATTCGGCTCGTACGGGTCGACAAAGGGAGGTACAAAAAGCCTAGCGCCACGGCTTCCCATCTGGTGCATATCCACGATGATCTGTGGATGCCAAGCGTTGTGGACCATCAGAGTGAGCTTCGTTTCCACCTGAGTGAACATGTACCAGTCGCGATTGTTGTCATGTCCCACATATTTTTGGTAGAGCCAGGGCATCCGGCCTCCCTCATACTCGGTGCCGACATTTTTTTTGTACCAGTCCACCACCATCTGGATTCCATCGGGATTGTGCATCGGCGTTAGAAGGAGGATGACGTTATCCAATATTTCTTCGGTCAAGGGATCGTTTTTCGTGGCCAGGTCATAAGCCAGCTCCATCGACATCTGGTTAGCACCGATCTCTGAGGCATGGATGGAACAGTTGACCATCACGACAGCTTTGCCTTCGGCGATGATTTTTTTGGCTTCATCATCCGAGATCTTTCGCGGATCGGCCAGAAGTTGCTGGTATTTTCGATATTTCGCGAGGTTCTTTTGGTTTTCTTCGGAAGTGATAATGGCCACGATAAACGGATTTCCTTCAGTCGTTTTTCCGACTTCCTGAACCGCTATCCTACCGCTCTGTTTGTCAAGCATCTGGAAATATTCGATAATCTGGAACATATCTGCCAGTTTTTTTTCTGTTCCCACTTTAAATCCCAAATACTGTTCGGGTCTGGTGACCTGAGTTGACACCATAGGAGCGACAAGAAAAAAGACCAGTGCAAAATTCAGAATTTTTCTGTTTATCATTTCGCCCTCCTTTGAAGGATTAGGTTTTCGATTATAGCCTTATTTGCCTAGATAAGGCACGCCTTTTTTGATCCAGTCGGGGGCTGGCATACCCTTGAGATAATGGTCGAAGTACTCTTTCATTTTTATCGAATAATCCAATTTGTTCGGATACTTTTTCAGGTGATGAGGTTCGCCTCGGTACTGGAGGAAAATGCAGTCCTTTTGGAGGCGGCGCATAGCCAGATAAAGCTCGATGCCCTGGTACCAGGGCACTGCCCCGTCCTCATCCCCGAACTGGATGAGCAAAGGCGTCTGGATCCGGTCGGCAAAAAACACCGGCGAGTTTTCGATATAACGTTCGGGATATTCCCACAGGCTCCCGCCGATCCGGCTCTGCTCCTGTTCATACTGCATCTGGCGGGCAAGGCCTGATTCCCACCGAATGCCGCTGTAGGCGCTGGTCATATTAGAGACCGGGGCGCCTGCCACAGCCGCCGAAAAAATATTGGTCTGCGTGATCACAAAAGCAGCTTGGTATCCACTCCATGAATGGCCATGGAGACCGATTCCTTTTGGATCAGCCACTCCCATGTCGATCAGTTTCTGCACCCCAGGAACAAGGCATTTTGTGGCCGAATACCCTGGATGGCCGACGTCGAACCACACATCCGGCAGGAATACCGCATAGCCGTTGCTGGTGTAAAACGGAAAATTCGGCCTATGGTTCACCCTCATCTGGTTGAATTCAAACATCCGCTGGGAGAAAAAGTGATAAAAATACACGATGACGGGGTATCGCTTGCTTTTTTCGTAATTTGCGGGTTTAATCAGGACCCCCTGCAAAGGAATGCCGTCTATGCTGTTCCATTCCACGAGTTCGGGAGTTCCCCAGGCAAATTCACTTATCTGGGGATTGACATCGGAAATCTTTTTCGGCTCAGAAAATTTCAAATCGGCTACCCACAGATCAGGGAATTCTTCGAAGCTTTCCCGTGTGTACATCAGGACGTCTGCTTTTTTGGCTTTGGTCTGGAATTTAAACTTCTTATTTTCCTCGAGGAGCTTTGTTACCGCTCCTTTCCCGATCTCACAGGAGTAAAAACCATGGTTCTTTTTTTTGTTGTGGTAGGAGGACAGCCAAAGCTTTTCGCCATTTTCAAAGTATTGTTTTTCTCGATCTAACCTCAGCACTCGGAAAGTCATCTCGGCTTGTCGCCCTTTGCCGCCCGTGATGTTTTTGGCCTCCCCGGTCACTGTCATAAACTGCCAGATGTCGTATTTGTCGTAGATCAGGACAAATACATCATCTTTTCCCCATCCCGCTATCCTGTAGCTTGGCGCCATTTCTGGATAGTCATGGTCCTCATCATAAAAAGGCACATCTATTTTTTCGGTAAGGTTTTTTGTGTTCCCGGTTTTTCCATCATAAAGATACCAATGTTTATCATCAAAATAGACGACATACCGGCCTTCAGACGAAAGAGAAGAACGATCTTCGAGTTTTGCAGCGACATTCTGCCGTTTGCCATCCTTTAAATTCACAAGATAAAGATCCTCCAGACGGCCGTACCATGTGATTTCCTTTTGATAGGGGATATTGGAACGACCTAAAGCAAAATCAGGATTATCATTCAGATCCACCTGGAGCATATCCCTGTCGGCAAGTTGGACAAAACGTTTGGAATCGACATGGTAAACGGCTGTGAAGGTCCGGTCTTTGGTTCGTGACCACTGGATTTTATCGTTGGTCTTTATCAGCGGATCATTCCAGTGCCAGACATCCAGTTCTCTTTTTTCGAGGATCTTTTGTGTATCGAAAAGGTCCGATTCTTCAAAGTCCTTTTTTTCCTCTTTTTGTTCTGGCTTTTGTGTGGCCTGATGGATCTCCAGAGGTTTGAAACCGAAAAAGAGGCGCTTTCTGTCTCTGCTCCAGGAGATTTGATTCTTTTCGGGAATCATCCATCCCTTGGGCGCCACATCCGCTCCGACAGCCCGCGTTTTCTCCTTTGAATTTCCGTCCCAAATCCAGAGGGAAAAATGCCCAACTTCACCTTCAACGGCACTGGCAAGAAAAGCCAGGAGGCTACCCTTTTCTGTCCAGGAAAAGCCAGAAAATTTTGCACCTTCACGTTGGATAATCGGCTTTTGTGGCAATGACTCCTGAGTCAGGCCCAGATAATGAAGACCATCCTCACTTCCATTCGGACCTGATACAGTGAAAGCGAGATATTTGGAGGAACTATCAAAGGAATAGGCCAGGACATTCGGAATTTTTTTCTCTTTTCCGTTTTCTAACTGGCGCATGATTAAAAAGCTTCCGGTTTTCTTTGAAGCTTCACCCTCTTTTTTTTGGGGCTTTTCTTCCTCTTTATGGTGGAGATAGGCTATCCATCGGGAATCATCCGCAAAAGCAAAACTTTGCACATTTTCAACATGCACGACTTCGCCGGTCGCAGCCTCCAGGAGGGCCATTCCCTGCTTGGGCCTATCCTTTGGAGTCTTCTCCATCTCCACGGCTTTGGGTCGTACGATCATAGCGATCCATTTCGTATCTTTCGTAATCTGGGGCTGGTGGCCACTTGGGACAACGAACTTTGCACCATTTTTAAGGCCGTGTACTACGACCTCCCCATCTCCTCTGTCGGGTTGGGTGCCATATGCTAACCACAATCCATTCTCGGAAATCACAGGATTCCGGATTTCCTTGAACTTCATGACATCTCCGAAGGTCAGAATTTTCTTTTGGGCCGCTTGGTATGGAGAAGCAAACAGTAAAATAACAGTGATGAGAAAAATGACAGCGAAAAATTTCAAAGATGATTTGTGCAACATCGCTGGCTCTCCTTTTTTTTTGGATGGAATGAAATAATTTTGGCCGAATAGGAAGTATATAGACATGAAAAGAAGCTTATATCAAAACTGGAACAGAGGCAAATTTCTCGGACATCTGGATTTGCAGATGAGGGGAGATTTGTATAACATAGTCACAAATCAGGTGAAATAGCAGACAAAAAGGAATAAAAAGGACAGCTGTGGAAAAAAGAACATTCCCTAAGGATTTTTACGAAACACAAAAACAGCAGTGGCAGAAAAGCCTTTTTGTGTTTGTGATGATGATCCTGTTTTACCTGTTTGTCGTGAGTTTGATCGTTTTTTCCTTTGCGGCTATCATCGGTCTATTCTTAAGAGAAAAACCGCTCTCTTCCACAGATACGATATTAGCCCTCGCTTTTGCCAGCGTTGTCATCGCTTTGATCATCGTCACGTTCCACTACTTCGATGCCAAAAACCACGGCGCCAAATTTATCCGCAAACGTTTGCAAGCAAAATCGCCCGATCGATCCGACCGTTATCACACACAATTCGCAAACACATTGGAAGAGATTCGGATAGCGGCAGGATTGCCCGAGGTTCATCCCTATATTCTTCCCACATTCGCCATCAACTCGATGGCCTTGATCGAACCGGACGGAACGCCGAGTGTTTTGGTGACCGAAGGCCTTGTCGCCGAATTCACCAGGGATGAACTCCAGGCCGTGATCGCACACGAACTGGCCCATGTCGTACGGGGCGATACCTACTACATCACGCTGGTGTGCTCGCTGGTCAATTTTTTCGAAAGATTGCGGGATGCCTCAAAGCCGGAGACACACCCTGAAGCCACTGCCTATTCCGGGCAATCCAGTGTAAGCGGAGCACCCTTTGTTTGGGTGGCCCTTACCATCTCCACTCTCATCATGCACCTTCTGAGCACACTCATCAGCCGGCAAAGGGAAATCCTGGCCGATGCGGCAGCAGTGGAATTCAGCCGGAATCCCACGCCCCTCGCCCGTGCCATCTACAAGGCCCACCTGAAAAATTCCTTTGTGGGAGATTTTAGCGTCGCCTACAGCCCGTTGCTGATCGTTCCTCCACGTTCCACAGGAATTACGGACGGATTCTTCTCCCGGTTGTTCAACACCCATCCTCCTTTGATGAGAAGAATCCGGTCGCTTGCAGATATGGTACCGACTCGGCCCGCTAAAATCATCCAAGAGGTCTGGAATATCCACAAGAGCCGGGAAAAAGCCCGGATCGTTCTCTCCTCCAAAGAAGAGGTTCAGGCCAAAAAGGAGGACAAGCCTGAACCAAAGGATATCGACGCCCAAGAAGGAAAAATATGGATGATTCAAAATCCGGAAGGGGACTGGGAGGGTCCCCACGCTCTCCCAGATCTTCTCCTCCTGGACCTTTTCCTCCCGTCTCGATGGATCAGGAACATGCAGGAGCAAATCGAGGCGCCGGCCTCAGAATTTCCCCAGATAAAAAATGCCCTTCAAAAATGGGGCAAAAGGAAAAAAACCAAGCACCCTAAAGAGAACAACTGTCCACGGTGTAATGTTCCGCTTCGCGAGAATTATTATGAAGGGATTCCGTTGAAAATCTGCCCGGAGTGTACAGGAAAAATGATCGACGCTGCTTTCATGGAACGGATAATCGCACGAAAAGAAGTGGATTTCTCCGATCACTTGAAAGCAAAGGCTAAAGATTTTGAAAAAAACTTTTTGTTCGATCCTGTACTCCGCAAAAAAATCCATGCCGACAAATCACCTAAGATCGCTTGCCCGAATTGTGGGTCGAAGATGAGGCCCCGGCCGTACAATTACCAGTATGTGATTCCGGTGGACAAGTGCCTGCACTGTCACAAGATCTGGTTTGATGCGGATGAGCTAGAAATCCTCCAAATCCTCATCGAACATTGACCTAAATTATTCATAAAAAATTCTGATAACTTCCTTCTTTTCTAATAAAATAAATTACACAAATCTATTAAAATAATTTATCAGAATTTTTTACCCTCCGGGCCAGCCGATTTCACCACACCGGCTTCGTTGTAATCCATTCGCAGTATTCTTATACGGCTCCATGAATCACTTCCTCGCCGTCGCAGCAAACTCGACTGGTGAATAATCCAGGCC
>DAOWCB010000383.1 GCA_030633795.1 Candidatus Aminicenantota bacterium
CTTTTTGACACAGCGCACCATTTCGCTTTTGCCCTCAGGAAAGATCCCGATAACATCTCCCATCTCCAAAACCTCATAACACTCCTGGAAGGCCACAACATTCCGGTCGATCTTATCTGATTGTCCGCGCTGGCGGTATACAGGGATCACGCCGCAACTCCGCAGCAACCTTGCTCTCAGCTTATTGGCAAATAATCCTGCATGGGCAATGTAACGAACCTTTCGTTTTATCGCAGAACTCAAAACAAATGCATCCATCTGGGATTCGGGATGATTGACCGCAAATAATACAGGTCCTCGCTCTGGCACATTCTCTCCATGACGAATCTCGATCTTCTGGAAAAAAATGGCCAAAGCGACCTTTATGATGTTTTGGAGGAATGTGTAAAGCATTTTTCCCTTTGATATCGGAACGAGGATATCAAGGAACAATATAGGTGTCAAATTATGGGTGGGGTAGAAATCATTTTTTTTCACTTGCAATTCGTTTATTTATCGTTTATACTGCGTTTTTGAACATTTGGAAGGAAAATAGTCTAGATAATCTTCTCTGACATTACCCGCCTCATGTTTTAATCAATTAACTTAACAAGGAAAATAAATGAACTTCAATGATCTCAATCTCGAGCCCCGTATTCTGCATGGAATAGTGGATCGAGGCTATAAAGAAATGACGGCAGTCCAAAAACAAACTCTGGATGTAACTCTTAGAGGGTTGGATGTGGCCGTTCAATCCCAAACAGGAACCGGCAAGACTGCCGCGTTTTTAATCACACTGTTCGACAACATTGTCAAAAACAACTCATCCAACAGAAAAAAAGCTTTGATCATCGTACCGACAAGGGAATTAGCTGTCCAGATCGAAAAGGAAGCTCGATTGTTGAACCGCCATACCGGATTGAACATAGGCAGTTTTTACGGCGGTGTTGGTTATGCCAGCCAGTTGGCCTCCTTGAAAAAGGGCGTAGATATCGTCATCGGCACGCCAGGAAGATTGTTGGATCTCGGTGAAAAAGGTCATCTAAAGCTGAATAGAATCGAACTCCTGGTTATCGATGAAGCCGATCGATTGTTCGACATGGGATTTCTTCCGGACATCACAAAAATCATCCGGAAAATGCCCCCACGGCATGCCCGGCAAAACATGCTTTTCAGTGCAACGCTGAACCGTGTTTCCCGGAAAATCGCCATCGAACACATGAAAAGACCCGTCTTTATCGAAGTCACCCCAGAAAAGCTGACCGTCGACACGATCTCGCAAGAACTCTACCATGTTAAAAGTCACATCAAGATGAACCTCATGTTGGGCATTCTCAAGGCTCAGGCTCCCCAGAATGCTCTTATTTTCACGAATATGCGGCATTCCGCTTTTCGTCTGGCTAAAAAACTGCAACGAAACGGGTTCCGCAGCCAACACCTGACCGGTGACCTTCCCCAGAATCGAAGGTTGAATGTCATCAAAGATTTTATGGCGGGAAAGTTCGCTTTTCTGGTCGCTACGGATGTAGCCGCCCGAGGGCTCCATATCGACGACTTGGAGATGGTCATCAACTATGATATTCCTCAGGATTGCGAAAATTATGTCCATCGGATCGGGCGAACAGCCCGTGCTGGCAATACAGGAAAAGCCATATCATTCGCCAGCGAAGGCACAGCCGACCATCTGGAGGCCATTGAATCCTTTATCGGCATGAAAATTCCTGTGCAGAGAGCAGAGGATGATCTTTATGCCACGGACATAAGCATAGGATCGAGCTCTGGAATGAGGTTTCGAAATGACAGATCAAAAAAAAACCGCACAAATTCACGTTCTAAAAATTTTCATAGGAAAAGGAATCCAGATAGAGCAAGACAATATGCGGTTTGAAAAATATAAACGTTTTAGAAAAAGTCAATAACACATGTTGACTAATAAAGAAAAAGAATAAAAGGAGGAAGGAATGCAAGGCAGCAAAGTCTACGTTGGAAATTTCAGCTATTCTGTATCTGAAGATGATCTGAAAGAAATGTTTTCCAGTCATGGAGAAGTCAAAGAAGTCAAAGTTATCGAAGGCAAAGGATTTGGCTTTGTTGAAATGTCAAGCCCGACTGAAGCAGAA
>DAOWCB010000239.1 GCA_030633795.1 Candidatus Aminicenantota bacterium
GGTCCCTTTTCGAATTTTTCCAATTCCAACTTTATCTGTCGTGGTCATTCCTTTTTCGATTTCCACAAGGTCAGCAAGAAGTGCTTCTGCCGTTGGATATCTCTTGTTTTTGTCCTTTGCCATGCATTTGAGAATCATTTGGCTGATTGTAATGGGAATTTGATCATCATATCTTCTTGGATCGGGAGCTGGCTCGGTTTTATGTTTCAAAATCACGCTCAGAGGAGTCTCACCCTGGAAAGGAACCCTCCCGGTGAGCATCTCAAAAAGAATAACTCCCAAAGAATAGAGATCCGATTGGTGGTCAACCCCAACTCCTTCCACCTGTTCAGGAGACATGTATTCGGGTGTTCCGATGATCATCCCGGTTTCTGTGATACTTTTGGTTCGGATGGACCGGGCAATCCCGAAATCCATAATCCTTGCATTCCCTTCGCTGTCAACCATGATATTCTGAGGCTTAAGGTCTCTGTGGACAACTCCAAGCCTGTGTGCTTCTGCCAATCCCTCACAAACTTGCTTGGCGATGGATAGGGTTTTGGTTTTCGATAGTTGCCCTATTCGCTTTATCAGGCTCTTTAAATTCTCGCCCGGTACATACTCCATGGTGATGAATGGCGTTTTTTCCTCTTCGCTCAGATCATACATCCGGCATACATTCCGGTGAGAGATTTTTCGGGCTAGTTTCAATTCATTCCGGAATCGCTCGATCATTTTTTCATCCCCAGCAATTTCTGGGGCAAGAACTTTTAAGGCCACTTTATCATCGATCTTTCGGTCGAAGACTTTGTAGACTATTCCCATCCCTCCTTCACCGAGCTCCTCGATCACTTCATACCTTTCCCCAAAAACCCGGCCCCTTTTTAATCTTTTCATCGGGGAGTGAAGAGTTTTTGTTGGGGTTTCTTGAACTACAGAAACAGGAAATAGCTGCGTTCCGCAGTTGCTGCAGAACCGGCTTGCCTGGGTGTTGTCAAAATCGCATTTTGTACATTTCATCGGACTGGACTTTTTGCCTTAAAAGTATAACCTTTTATCTCGATAATTTAAACGAAAATCGTCCATCCACGGCCTTTTCCTTTCAAAACCGCTTATCCTGAACTATTCATAAAAAATGCCGATTCCTTTTTTATTACAGCAATATCAGCTCGTGAATAATCCAGGCTATATTATAAGACGTGCAATCTCGGTTTTAAGTTGCTAGAGAGTTGAATAATTCAGGCTAGAAGAAAAAGGAGATTCCGGCGACACCATTCAAACCGCTGAGATTGTCCGGCTCAGCAAAAATCATCACATATCTAAGGTCAAGCCGTATTCCGATATTTGGTCTAAAGAAAAATTGCACTCCTGCCCCTATATTAGCGACAGGATCGATAGTTTTGTCGGGTGCTAGAAAATCCACCTCGAAGCCATATTGTGTTATGTATGTTTGGTCTTTCGCAAGGATCTTGTCCAATCCTCCGCCCACGACGATATAAGGCTTAACGTTGCCTTGGAGGAATCGATAGATAAAATTAAGAGTAATCGTATGGCGCTTGGATGAATCGATCTCGACTTCGTCCTGGTCAGAAGGATCCACCAGCATAAGCTTCGAAGATAGCGTATACCGCCAATCCAACTCCAGAGCAATGTTATCTTTTAAATAAAGGGCGAATGATGCACCCAGATTCGGAGGAGTATGTGCTGGGGTTACAGGAAAATCATTCTCGCTGAAGACATAATCTCCTTCAGATCCATATTGAAAAACATGGTTCATGCCCACGAACAAGGAAATCTGGTATTTTTCGGCCAGAGCTGGTTGCATCAGCAGAATTATTGAAATTACTCCGAATAGAATAACCTTAGCTTTTTTTGTAAGTTCGATCCTATTTTTAATTTCCGCCCCTTGAGTTTTTTGCACAGAAAGAATTATAGTATGCAACAAAAGAAAAAGAAAGAAGCAATCATGTAAAAAAACCTTACAGTAGGACCAAATATTTCAACACATTTTCTCCCCCACAAGTTGGCATGGGAAATGCATATCATAGGTCAGACTATTCATGATAAAGAGAATTGTCCTTATCCTAGCTCTCCTGTTAATTTTCTTCTGCATCTGGTGCCTGCCATATGATTTGACAGAAAGGGAATCCTTGGAAAAAGCCTACGCAAAGGGAAGAGACAATTTTTACGCTGCTCTGAAGAAAATGGCGACCAACGCCCAGCTTGAAGAAACGGACAGAAAAAAAATACTTAATGCACAAAAAAGAATCTCAGGCCTCTATGAACATTTGATGAATTTTTATTATTTCACAAAGCAAGGAGATCGGGCAAAAGATGACATATCTGGTCACATCAAAGCACTCACAGACCGGTTGGCTGAAGAATTCGTGAATTCTATCCCCTCCTTCAGGTGGACAAAAGATACCTCTCCCCTCGAATCTATCCTCCTTTCTATTGGCTTCCACGCAAGAAAAGCTACCCCCCAATTCCGGGAATTTTTAAGGCCTATGACACGACGAGTAAAATCCCAATGGGTGCTGAAAGAATTGGGAATTCGAGAGGCTCACTCGATTGCAAAGGGCAAAGGTATTCGATTAGCCATCATCGACACAGGCGTGGACCCAACCATAAAAGAAGTGAAATCTCAAATCGCCAATTGGAAGAATTTTCTAGACAGATCGAGCCCTCTTTGGAATGAAGGAAAATTTCCGTATGACTGGGGAGGACATGGAACTTCGATTGCAACCATGATCTCTCAAGTCGCCCCGGATGTGGAAATAATGATTGTGAAGGTGTTTGACCAAGAGACCATGTTCCAAGCTCCCCCCACACGATGGCTTGTGTACTTGATCGCCGCAGGCATAAACTGGGCCGCACAAAACGGGGCAGATGTAATAAGCCTCAGTATTGCCCTGAGACAAAACTATAAAGAAATCATGAATGCATCAAAATACTGCTGGCAACAAAATATTACACTCGTAGCAGCAGCGGGAAACGAGGAGAAGGATAAATCTGAACTAAATGCATATTATCCTGCTTTTTACCCCTGGAGCATAGGCGTAGGGGGTGTTGAAAAAAAGGACGAAAAACTCAAAGTCTGGGAGCATTCTGCCAAAGGAAATTACATCGATGTCGTAGCGCCTGCAGCAGAAGTTTTAGTGGAAAGACCCTCTTATCTTGATAAAAAACAATGGCCAGTAAGAGTCAGTGGGAACTCTTTAGCCGTGCCCATAGTGGCCGCAACCACAGCCCTTATTCTATCAGCCATGGAACCAGAAAAAAAACAAATCCTCAAGCACAATCCCGGGGCTTTGGTGGAGGCTGTGCGCATCATTCTTAGGAAAGCATCATCCAATAAAATATTGGGATATACGACTCCAAATCCCGAATCCGGGTTCGGACTGATAAATGCGTATCAGGCAGCAAAGATAGCACAAGTCATGAAAATAAAAAAATAATCTTCGTTTGGAGCATTCTTCTATCTAATGAATCTCAATCCTCCAGAAATTTTTTGCATCTTTATCTTTTTTATAATATTCTTTATAACATCATTATCCTGGATTATTCACGCGTCA
>DAOWCB010000388.1 GCA_030633795.1 Candidatus Aminicenantota bacterium
CTTTTTTGGTCGATGATCCTTAGCATTTCGTTTTTTATGGGTTCATCCATTGTTTGAGATACAGAAAAGGAAAACATGACCAGGCAGCAGACAATTAGAACAACCGTTTTTCTTTTTATTCTGTGCATTGTATCCTCCAAATCTGACAATATCACTTTCAAAACGGCAAGGTCAACGCATAAAGCGTTATTCGTAACGGAGGGAGTTGGCAGGATTGGCCCAGGCGGCTCTCAGAGTCTGGGAAGCGACCGCGAGAAACGCAGTCAATAGCGATACGGATACAGCAAGAATATAGGTGCTGGCGTTGATGGGGGTGATAAACAGCAATCCGGTCTGCAAGGCCTTGTTCCAGCCAAAGGTAATAAGGCCCAAGGCAAAAACATTCGCGATAGTTACCAAGAGCAGAAATTCCCGCGTCATCCTCCACATGATGTTCAACGACGAAGCACCCAGCACTTTGCGGATCCCGATCTCTTTTGTCCGACGCTCAGTCAGATAGGTGGCCAATCCCATCAACCCCAAGCAGGAGAAAAGAACGGCCGTCATCCCGATCATGTTCAAAAAGCCGGTTAATTTGACCAAAATGCCGAAAACCCGGCCAAAAAATTCCGACAGGGTCAAACACTCGAATGGTTGGTCCGGCATCAGGCCGACCCACTGCTCCTTGATGTATTTGCGGAGATCAGGAAATCCATCAGCAGAAGAATACCTCACCAGCAATACACTGAGGTTTTCCGGCTCCAAATACAAAACGGCTGGGGGCATTTCAAATCCGATATCGGCAAAAAGAAAATCTTTTGTGACACCGATCACGGTGCCTGTCTTGTCTCCGACGACCAATTGTTTTCCTATCGGATTTTCCCACTCGAGTTTTTTTATGGCCGTCTCACTGAGGATGAGGCTGTTTTTGTCCGCAAAATCTTTCGAAAAACTCCGGCCCTCCTTCATCTTAAGCTGGAGGGTTTCGACAAGACCATAATCCACGCCGTAGGCTTCCATGGTGAAGGATTCGTCCTCGGCCACATCCGGAAGGCGAACCGGTGTCGGAGAATCCCAGACCAGCGGCAAACTTCCCGCCGCAGAAACACGGACAACGTCTCGATGGCGGGCTATTTCTGTCTTCAATACATCGAGCTTGTCGAGTGATTCCTTTCCAAGTTGCACGAAGGCTACCTTCTCCCGGTTGTATCCCAAATCGGCCTCCAAAAGCTGTCCAGACTGGTATTTCAACAGGGCGGCGCAGGAGATAAAAATGACCGATAACGAGAATTGAAAGATGATCATAGCCTTGCTGCCCCTTTTCTTTTTTCTCCCCAGCTTGAAATTTTCCTTCAGGACATGGAGAGGTTGAAAGCTGGAAAGAAAAAATGCAGGGTACAGCCCGGAAAAAATGCCGGTGAGGATGGCGGCCACCACGAGATACTTCAGAAGAAAAGGATAGTTCCAGATAGAGTTTGAGACTTGGGGAATAAAAGCAACAAGGGCAAAATCTCCCATGTAGGCATAAAAGATCGGGTGGATGATTTCGTACAGGATAATGGCGAGAGGTATCGCGATGAAGGACAATAGAACCGATTCTCCTAAAAACTGTACAATCAATTGGCGTCGTTTGGCACCGATCACCTTGCGGAGTCCGATCTCTTTAGCCCGGTGCATGGAGCGCACGGTCGACAGGTTGATAAAATTGATACTCACCACCAACAGGAGCAAAACACCGATGGAAAACATGATGTACACGCTTGTGGGGCTGCTGCTTCCCGTCAAAGAGGTGCTGTGCTGCGATTTCAGTCGGAAATCGAGAAACGGATAAAGATACATCTGCTGTGGGGAGTCCCGAGAATCGTCGAAGTGCTTGGATAGAAATGCCGGGAGCC
>DAOWCB010000071.1 GCA_030633795.1 Candidatus Aminicenantota bacterium
GGCGAAGTTGGAGACAAGGGATATTTCAACAAGATTCAACGATTCATCTCGGCACAAAAATTGAAGGAACGAGTGATTTTTATTGATTATCATCCGGAGATCTTTGACGTTCTAGCCCTTTTGGATTTGCTCGTTATCGCTTCTAGTGTGGAGTCTTTCGGGCGGGTAGCGGTGGAAGCCATGTCCGTTAAAACACCGGTCCTTGCTGTTCGAAAAGGCGCAACGGCAGAGATTATCACTCCAGGTGAGAATGGATTTTTAGTCGATTCTTCCGATCCCGAGGTGTTGGCAGAAGCCATCCTTTCTATCCGTGATAATCCGGAACAGGTCCAAAAGGTTATTGAGAAAGGGTATCAATTTGTTCGAGGAAAGTACACCGTTGAAAATCAGATAAAAAAGACAGAAGAAATTGTACGGGAATGCCTCGGTTCGAAAGCCGAGGATGGATGAGGAGAATTTGTGTTGAAACATGAAGATCCGGATGTTTCGGTCATCATCGTGAATTATAACAACCGGACCTACCTTCTCCAAACGTTGGAGAGCCTATTCCAGGATCCAGATGCCTCTAAATATGAGATGATTGTTGTGGACAACGCCTCTGATGACGATTCTGTTGAGGCTGTGCGGCAAAATTTCCCTGCGGTAAAAGTGATCCCCCTTCCGGAAAATGCCGGATATGCCACGGCAAATAATCGAGGTGTAGAAAAGGCCTCTGGTCGCAACCTTCTTTTTCTGAATAATGACACAGATGTTCCGGCAGGTGCGATCGGAAAACTCCTGGACATAAAAATAAACCATCCTGAATTCGGCATTGTCGCTCCTCTTGTTAGCAATCCCGATGGATCCCTCCAGCTTTCCTGGGGAAAGGATCTCCACCTCCACACAGAGGTTTTTCTCAAGTTTGTTGCCGAGAAGTGGCACCGGTGGCGATACAGAAGAAAAAAAGACTGCATGAATAGGAATGTGGAATGGGTGAGCGGAGCATGCTTTGTGATCGACCGAAGCCTTTATCAACAGGTTGGAGGGTTCGACGAAAAATTCTTTCTGTATGTCGAGGATGCAGATCTGGGAAAGCGGATTCGCCATCTCGGACATAAGATTCATCTGACGTCAAAAGTTCGGATTATCCACTACTTGGGACAATCTGTTGCCAAAATGCAAGGAAGGGCGTTGTTGGAAGCCAAAAGGAGCCAGATTTATTATTATGGCAAACATAATGCCAGGTGGGAATTAGCGGTCTTGAAGTGTTATCTCATTCTCCGTTTCGGATGGAAACGATGGCTAAGCCGGAATAATGAAACCAAAGAAATCTGTGCTAGGATTATGAACATGATCAGGGAGTTTCGTCGTGAAGATCCTGCTTGATGCACGAAAAATCCAAGATTACGGGATTGGCGTCTACATTCAGAATCTCTTCCAAGGCATTGTGAACCGCGAAGAATTTGAATGCCGAGCTATCCATCTGAAAGGTACGGAAGCTCTTGAATTGCCCCAGAAGTCCATTATCGAAGTGTCAACTCGAAACTATGATATTCGAGAGCATGTGGAGATCCCTTTTAAGGCAAGAAAGTTCCGGGATTATTATTATTTTTCTCCACACTATGTCTATCCTCTTTTTATCTCTCAAAAGCTGATCGTCACGGTCCACGACCTGATTCACTTCAAGTTTCCCCACCTTTTTAAGCCGGCCATTCGGATCGAGGTCGGGAAATTTTTCATGCGGCAGGTTCGAAAAAAAGCTGCTGTCGTTTTTGCCGGTTCCCACACCACAAAAAATGACTTGAAAGAGCTTTTTCGATTTGACGAATCCAGGATCAGGGTCATCTACTATGGGATTGCCGATATATTTTTTCAGCAAGGGCCGCAGCCATCGTTTTATGATTTTCCCTATATTCTGTACACTGGGAACTTGAAACCCCATAAGAATCTGCCTGTCCTCCTCGAGGCCTTTTCCCTGCTCAAAGACCGATACCCGGATTTTCGGTTGGTCCTTGCAGGAGTTCTGCCTGATCGCTCCTTCAGGCGAGCTCTAGCTCAATTGAGACTAGAGGATCGAGTCGTGATGAAAGGGTATATGGCCCAACAGGATTTGATTCGGTTGATCGACGGAGCTGAATTTTTTGTTTTTCCCTCTTTGTATGAAGGATTCGGGTTCCCTCCTCTGGAGGCGATGGCGCGGAAGAAGGCGGTTATAAGCAGCCCCGGGGGGAGTCTGAAGGAAATTTTGGGAGACAATCCCCTGTATTTTTCCCCTGATTCCGCTGAGGAATTGGCCGAGAAGATCGCCCTTTTTATCGAAAACGATGGGATCAAAAAAGATTATAAAACAAAGGGTTTTGCGCACAGTTCACATTTCCGCTGGGATAAAACGATTCAACAATATGCATCTGTATTGATTGACAAATAATCATTCCGTTTTTTATAATCACCCCGATGGAGAATGCTAAGGTTGTTCTGGTGCACGACTGGCTTACAGGCCAACGTGGAGGAGAAAAAGTTCTGGAGGTTTTTGCGGAAATCTTCCCGGATGCTCCGATCTATACCCTTTTTCACTTCCAGGGGAGCCAAGCTGAAGAAATAGAGCAGAGAACAATACACACCAGTTTCCTCCAAAAGATGCCGTTCATAAAAAAACGATATCGATGGTACCTCCCATTCTACCCTGGGGCTGTGGAATTGTTTGATCTCCAAGAGTTTGACTTTATCCTATCCAGTTCTCACTGTGTGGCCAAAGGTGCCATCCCCCGGCCAGATGCCCTTCATATCAGCTATATCCATTCGCCAGTCCGGTATGCCTGGAATCAGTATTTCGCCTACTTTTCCCCTGATAAATTAGGATTTTTCTCCCGACGGATCGTTCCTCCTGTGATCCACCGTTTGCGGCAGTGGGATGTGACCAGCACATCGAGGGTGGACCATTTTCTGGCGAACTCGAAAACGGTTGCCCAACGCATTTACAGATATTACCGGAGGAAGGCGGATATTGTTTATCCTCCCGTGGATACAAAGCTTTTCCAGCCCGACAACCATCAGGGTGATTATTATCTGATCGTTTCTGCTCTGGTGCAGTACAAAAAAATAGACCTGGCCATCGAAACTTTTAACCGCAATGGATTGAAAATGAAAATCGTGGGCAATGGTCCCAATTACAAGAAACTCAAAAAAGCGGCCAATAAAAACATAGAATTCCTCGGTTTCTTATCTCCCAAGGAGCTAGTTCAAACTTATCAGGGAGCAAAGGCTCTTCTGATGCCCGGAGAAGAAGATTTCGGCATCAACTCTCTCGAGGCCCAGGCCTGTGGTATTCCCGTGATCGCATACGGGAGGGGAGGGGCAACCGAGACCATAATCCCTCAGGAAACCGGCCTTTTTTTCCCGGAATTGACTACCGAAAGTCTTCAGGCTGCCCTTGACAAATTTCAGAGCATCGCTTTTAATAAATCGACCATCAGGGCGAATGCACTGACATTCTCTCGGGATTTATTCAAAGAAAAGGCATCAGCCCTGTTTCGTGAGAAATGGAACGAATTTCAGAGTGAGAAATGATAAGACGACAGCGTAGCGGTTTGATAGGCTGGTTCCTGTTGAGTGACTTACTGGGGATCCTGATATCCTATTTTTACTCCTACGGATTTCGATTTTACATGTATATCATCCCCGTCAATCCGGACCGAGGGATTCCTCCGCTCAAATCATATGCGATTGTTTTTCCGTTTTTTCTGGCTATTCATCTTTTGATCTTTTTTCTCCAGGGATTCTACAGGACAAGGCTCAAACGGACAAAAATCGACGATTTTTTCTTCGTGACCCTGAACGCAGTTCTGACCATTCTGATCATCCAGGCTGTACTGGCCTATTTAAATGCTTACAGTCAGGGAGCCGCGCCACTCTTTCGTATGACCTTCAAACTATCCCATGGGTTCCTTGCCGTGTATTTTGTCGTGGTTGTTTTGATGATTTCTTTTCTTCGAAATCAGATTTTTTATTTCATGAAAAAACGTTATGCAAAGGGAATGAATTTGAAGAGTGTGCTGGTCGTCGGCGCAGGGGATATGGGAAAATCAGTCGCCGAAAAGCTTTCGCAGTATAAAGACCTGGGGTTTGTCGTGAAGGGTTTCCTGGATGATGATCGGAGTGAAGGAGAGGTGGTGGACGTCGACGGGGGCATCCCGGTCCTTGGCCCGTTGAGTGAGTTGGAGTCGGTCCTTGAGAAGGAGGATGTCTCTGATGTTTATGTGGCATTGGACTTGAATAACTACAACAAAATCCTCGAGACTCTTAAGGTGGTCAATAAGTATGTGGTGAATGTCCGGCTTATTCCGGATCTTTTTCAGCTTCTCACGCTTAAAGCCCGTGTCGAGGATCTCGATGGATTCCCGGTCATCAGTGTCGATGAGCCCCCATTGAGGGGTATGTTACTTTTTGTTAAGAGGCTTATGGATTTCGTTGTGTCTGCAACCTTTTTGCTGTTATTTTCGCCGTTCCTGGTCCTTATCGCTTTTTTGATCAAACTCACCTCCAAGGGGCCTGTGTTGTATCATCAGGAGAGGATGGGACTTGACGGGAAAAAATTTGTCATGCATAAGTTCCGAACCATGGTCTCTGATGCCGAATCACAGACAGGCCCGGTCATGTGTTCTTCCGATGATCCTCGGGTAACAAAAGTGGGCAAATTTTTGCGGAAATTCAGCCTGGATGAGATCCCTCAGCTTGTCAATGTTCTCAAGGGGGAGATGAGCCTCGTGGGACCTCGCCCTGAGCGGCCAGTTTTTGTTAAAAAATTCCGTGAAAAAATCCCCAAATATATGCTTAGGCACAAAGTGAAATCCGGTATCACCGGATGGGCTCAGGTGCACGGACTCAGGCAAGATACCCCGATAGACAAAAGGCTCGACTACGATTTTTATTATATCCAGAACTGGTCGTTGAGCCTCGACTTGAAGATCCTTTGGAAAACATTGCGTAAGGGATTTATCGATAAGAGTCTTTAAACGAGCGGATTCCCCTCAATCCATACACGAAGCCAGATATAAAAGTTAAAGAAAACGTGAGGATGTACAGCCACGAGAGAAAGACGGGGGTCCTGTCCAGAACGTTCAACAGGAGCACACACAGTATGACTCCCATCTGGCAGACGGTGCTAGTTTTTCCTGTCAAGCTGGGGGGGAATTTTGTATGACCCCGCAATTTATACATTACAAATGACACGGACACGATGGCGATGTCGCGTCCGATGATGGCAACCGTAAGCCAAAGGGGGATCGTGTTGGGCTGGCTAACAGAGGGGATACTGAGGATGATGACGGCAGTGGTCATCAGCAGTTTATCTGCGGCAGGATCGAGCAGCCCTCCGATTTTCGTCTTTTGATCCCAGATCCTGGCTGTCATTCCATCCAGGACGTCTGTTGAGCTTGCGAACAGAAAAACTATCATTGCATGAAGGGCTTTGTTTTGGAGCAGCATATAAAGAAAAAGCGGGATCAGAAAAATCCGGAGCATGCTGAAAAAATTGGGAACGGTCCAGAGGCGCTCTTCTTTTTGTTTATTCATTTTTTATGAATAATTCAGTCTACCTGATCTGACCCATGATAATATCGAGGAGTTTGATAGAATTCTGACCCGATACCGGATGATCCGGTTTGAATGTCTTATCCAGTGATAGACTCATGATGTCGTAGGAAATAATCTGGATGATTGGCTGATAATAATAATTGTCTGGAGAAACATCAGATATCTGAATACTTTCAGGAGGGATCTGCTGAAGAAATCTGTAACCTCTATCCATGAGATGATTGATCAGTCGCAGGAGGATTTCGGCCATTTCTGCCCTGGTTATGATTTTTTTGGGGCGGAAAGTATGATTGGGATATATATCCAATAAACCAAGAGATGTCATTTGAAGAATGTAACCGTCTGCCCAAGAAGTCGCGATGTCGATGATAATAGGGGGTTCCTTTGTGGTTTTCTCCAAGATATCCTTGAATTTGACAGCCAGGAGTGCAGCCACGTCCTCCTTCGAGATGGCTTCAGAAGTGACGATGGTGTTATACTGACTAGGCAGCTCAAAAATTCCCAGGCGGTTCTTCAAAATTTCGATTCTCTGCTGGTACTCTTGGTTTTTGGGTTTTTCCCCCAGCAATTTCTCGTATATCTCGAGGCTCTGCTTGTTCTCATTGGCCAAAAAAAGAATATCCCCGTATCTGTTGAGAATATCGATGTTTTCTGGGTCGTTTTTGTTGGCTGCATCCAGATGGACAAGGGCGTTTTCTAAGTTGTTTTCCTGTTGGAAAATATCGGCCAAGGAGAGGTGGGCTCGTATGGATTCAGGAGAGTAATACAAAGCTTGCAAGAATGCCTCCTTGCTGCTTTCTGTATTTTCTGCATCCAAATAGGTTTTTCCTTTATCCAAAGATTCTTGTGTTTTTTGTCTTTTGAGATTTTCGTACGGGGCTCTGACCCAGATGTGGTCCGGGTCTTTTTTGATGATTTCCCGGAATTCCGCGAATGCCAGTTCATCACGGCCTGTTCTGTGATAAATTTGTCCTAAACCCAGATGCACGATGGTCATTTCCGGGGAATATCGCTGTGCTGCTTTGAAAAAATCTTCTGAAAGACCGACATCGTTCATCATGAAGTAGGCGTATCCCATACCAACATAATAAAACGGGCTTTGTTCATCCAGCCTCATTAGAATTTTTCGGGCCTTGCTTCCTTTTCCCTGTTTTAGGCTCCTCCAAGCATCTTCTATGACGATTCTTTCATCAAGGGAAAGTCCGGTCACTATGGTTTGGGGCAGATTGCCGATATACAGGCTGGGAGGTGGGGGTTGGTATGTTGCGCATGCCCCCAACAGCAATATCATTAAAAAAAACAAGGCGTATGCTCTTTTCACCAATTTGTTCCTCCTTTCTTGATATACGGTGTGTAGTTAAGAACCAATTTAGGGTCTGCCATTATCTTAATTTCAATATTTTCGCGATTTGCTCTCTTTTTTAGCACAATCGACCACTTTGAAAAAGAGGAA
>DAOWCB010000327.1 GCA_030633795.1 Candidatus Aminicenantota bacterium
AACTCCTCTATCTCATCAAACTGCAGATACCGATAAATTTCCTCTGCCTTTGGCATCACCTTTTCTTCGATAACAGAAAAGTATTTTTCTGGGGTTGGAAGTTTCCCCTCCAACGCAGAAACAGCGGCAAGCTCAGCTGAGCCCAAATATACCTGGGCTTTATCTCCCATCCGGTTATCAAAATTGCGGGTGGATGTCGAGATAATGGTGGCATTAGGAAACACTCGTGCTTGATTTCCCATGCACAGGGAACAACCAGGGATCTCTAATCTCGATCCGACAGTGTTGTAGATAGAATAATAGCCTTCTCTCATCAGCTGATTTTTTTCCATTTTCGTGGGCGGAGTCAGCCAAATTCGTGTATCTAGATATCCTGCGCCTTCAAGTATTCTCCCGGCTGCTCGGAAATGCCCGATATTCGTCATGCATGATCCGATAAAAATCTCATCGATTTTGTTGCCGGCCACTTCAGAAAGAAGTTTCACATCATCCGGATCATTCGGACAGGCCACGATCGGCTCTTTGATGTCATCCAGATCGATCTCCATCACGGCTGCGTATTCGGCATTCTCATCCCTGCGAATGAGTACCGGATTTACCAGCCATTCCTCACAGGCTTGAATTCGTCTCTTAAGTGTACCTGCATCCTGGTAACCAGCCTCGATCAGCTTTTCCATCAAGGCGATGTTGCTTTTGAGGAACCTTACGACACTCTCCTCACTAAGGACATATGTGCCTCCTGCAGCCGAACGCTCTGCTGTTGCATCGGTCAATTCAAAAGCCTGTTCCACAGTCAGGTCCGGAAGTCCTTCCATTTCCAACAGACGGCCATTGAAAATATTTTTTTTCCCTTCCTTCTCGACTGTCAGAAGGCCCTGTTGGATGGCATAATAGGGGATGGCATTTACAGCATCCCTCAATGTGACCCCTGGACTTAGTTTCCCCCGAAATTTTACGAGGACAGATTCAGGCATATCCAAAGGCATAAAACCTAAGGCTCCGGCAAAAGCGACAAGACCCGAACCTGCCGGAAAACTCAGTCCGATGGGAAATCGGGTGTGAGAATCACCCCCTGTCCCCATAGTATCTGGAATCAGCAGACGATTGATCCAGGAATGGATAATACCATCTCCAGGTTTAAGCGCTACGCCCTTTCTTTCGATCATAAACTCGGAAAGGGATTTATGCATTTTAACATCAGCGGGTTTGGGATAGGCAGCCGTATGGCAGAACGATTGCATGAAAAGGTCGGATTGAAACTCTAGACAAGCCAATTCCTTGAGCTCATCAGCAGTCATCGGACCGGTTGTATCCTGGGAGCCTACAGTGGTCATCTTGGGCTCACAAGCTGTGCCTGGAAGTACTTCATCCACGCCACATGCTTTTCCGACAATTTTTTGGGCCAAAGTATAGCCCTGATTCGGTCTGGGTTCGGGATTCTTGATCTTGGCAAAAAAATCCGCCTCGTCCAATCCTAATGTTTCCCTGGCTTTGGCAGTCAAGGATTTTCCCACAATCAAGAACAGCCTTCCTCCGGAACGAAATTCATCCTTGAGTGTAGTTGGTTGAATGGCAAATGTTGCCAACGTCTCCCCTGCCTCATCTCTGATGATGCCGGAATCTGTGTCGACATGGATAACATCGTCATTCTTTATTTTGCTCACATTGCATACCAAGGGCAAGCCGCCGGAGTCTTCGACCGTGTTGAAAAAGATGGGTGCGATCAAACCGCCAATGACGACTCCTCCTCTCCTTTTGTTCGGTACATACGGAATCTCCTCGCCAATATGCCACAGCAGTGAATTTGTGGCTGACTTTCTCGAGGATCCAGTCCCCACAACATCTCCCACAAATACCACGCGATCGCCCTGGTCCTGCAAGTTACCGATAGTCTTTATTCCCTCTGGGAATCGTGTTTCGCCCATCGAGAGTGCATGAAGAGGAATATCGGGTCGGCTCCAAGCATATTTCGCCGGAGAAAAATCATCGGTGTTCGTTTCTCCCTCAACTTTAAATACCCTTAACGTTAATTTATCGGGAAATGCAGGTTTGGAAAGAAACCACTCTCCGTTTGCCCATGATTGAAGAACATCCTGAGCAAAGTTATTTGTCTTAGACAATGCAACGACTTTATCGAAAGCACTGTAGACAAGAATGGTATTTTTTAAAGCCGCAGCAGCATTGGCAGCAAGCACATCGTGACCTAAAAGGGATATCAAAGGCTCGATGTTGTAGCCCCCGAGCATGGTTCCAAGTAGGGAAATAGCCTTATCTTTCGATACTACAGGTGATTCCAGCTCACCAATAGCAACTTTCTCGAGCCATTCAGCTTTAACCTTGGCCGCAGGATCGACCCCAGGTGAAATCCTTTGACTCAAAAGGTTGAACAAAAGATACGCTTTCCCTTCAGGAGGATTTTCCAACAAACGGCATACCTCCAAAGTTTGATCGGGATTCAAAGGAAGTGGAGGTATATTTTGAGCCTTTCTTTCCTTTTCGTGTTCGAAATAAGACTTAAGCATGACAGTCTCTCCATTTTTCTTCTGAATCATTCATAAAAAATGCTGATACCATTATAATTTTCAAAAAAAACAAATTTTTCGATTTTATCAAATTCATAAATCAGCATTTATTACCCTACGGGCGAGCCTATCTCACCACATCGACTTCATTGCAGCCCATTGGCAGTAGTTCACTACAACTTCATGGGCCGCTTCTTCGTCGCTGCAGCAATCTCGACTCGTGAATAATCCAGATAGAATAGAGTTACAGTCAGTTTCGCCTACAAAGCAAGAGAGATACTATATCTCACCAACATAAAAAGTTCAA
>DAOWCB010000124.1 GCA_030633795.1 Candidatus Aminicenantota bacterium
ACGCTTTCAGGAAGGATCGGGTTTGACCTGTCGGCAAACTTGAGCCTGGATTTTTTTGCTCGTCGCATCGACACAGAAACCGATTTAGACAACTCGGGGGGTGATTATGGAGACGACCCAAACTCCGTCCAGTCATACGACTCGTTATTCATGATGGGCCAAGCCCGCGGTCTTTTTCTCAGAAATCGGTGGGAGCAGAAACTTCAGGTATCCATTGTGGATTACCACCGGACATCCAACAATCCCACTGATGAGGTCAACGCGTTTTTTTCCGAAAAGTCAGAGTTTAAGAGCAAACTATGGAAGGTCGACTGGCAGAACTCCCTCTTCCTCCACGAAACGAATACGCTGACTTTTGGTGTGGAACATCAGAGAGAACAGGGAGAATCATGGTACCGGTCAGAGGGCATGTTCGGCCCATACGAGAGTGTATTTCCCCTAGAAAAAGCGCACAACACGGGCATATATCTTCAGGATCAGCTTAGGATCGCGGAGCAGTTTTTCCTCACTGCGGGAATCCGGTACGACAGCCACAGTCAGACAGAATCATCCACGACATACCGGATCGCACCGGCTTACTTCATCCAACAGACAAATACAAAGCTCAAAGCCACTTTGGGGACAGGATTCAAAGCCCCATCCCTATACCAGCTTTACGCACCCCCCACATATTTTGGACCGATAGGCAACGAGAACCTGAAACCGGAGAAATCGACTGCTTGGGATGCGGGTATAGAGCAGTATTTTCTGAACAACACTCTTCTGCTCGGATTCACGTATTTTGCCAACGACTTTGAAGACCTCATCGACTATGACTTCACACAAGGTTACATCAACATCAGGAAAGCAACCACAAAAGGGGCGGAGATCACACTTATTGCTCGACCCATTCCCATTCTTTCTTTCCTCGTCACTTATACAAGAACGGAGGCCAAAAACACAGAGACAAATGAATCTCTCCTGAGACGACCCAAGGATAAATTCACGGCCAGGTTGGACTGGGAATTCCTGGAAAGAGCGAATATCCATATCTCCATGATCTATGTTGGGGAGAGAGAAGATCTGTTCTGGCAAGACTGGACTCCAACTCCCGTAACGCTCGAGAGTTACGCGCTCCTCAACGCCGCTGGATTTTATGATCTATTCGAATCCCTCCAGCTTTTCCTCCGCCTCGACAATATTCTCAACGCTGATTACGAAACTATCAAGGGCTACGGGACTGCAGAATTTTCCGTCTATGGAGGAGTAAAGGCCAATTTTTAGTATTTCCTCTATTGAAAAATCTGTAACCATGTTCAGTGCCCAATTTGACATTTTAACCAACGTTCTGTATCTTTATATCTAATTAGGGAAAGATGATAAATAAGCAGCGGAGAGGCCTCAATCTTATCTTTCTCTTTATTTTCCTGGCTGTTACACTCTTCATCAACTTTGGTCATACTGAACACACCCTCACATCCCAAGAAGACTGCCCTGCCTGCCATTTCCTGAACTCCACCTTCACCACCTGCCAGATCAATTTTTTCCACCTCCCGCCTCCTTCCATCACAGGAGTCTTAAACGCTTTCTATTTCTTCAATTATACATACATCGTATTAATCGCTCCCTCCTCAAGGTCTCCTCCCGAAGTTTAATTTTTCCATCTCTCTGGTCAAATCTTTTTTGTTACTCAAGACTGTTCAACACTAAAAGACCGATCAGAGATAATCCGAACGAACTTCAGGAGGAAAAAATGAAAAATAGACTATCAATATTATCCATTACTATTTTAAGTCTTGTTTTTGTCATACATCTTAAAGCTCAAGAACCCGCAACAACATCTTCAAAAATCCAAACGGGAAACGTCAAGTTCTTGAAACTTTCCGGAATCGTCAAAAGTTATGAAGGCGATCCCATAAAAGGCGCGGTTATTTTAATACCGGAAATCGGCAAATCATCAGAATCCGATGGAACGGGAGCCTTCGAATTCCTTGCGATTCCACCTGGGAAATATCATCTCGAGGTTTTTGCAGATGGATACATGGACTTCATTTCAGATGTGTTCGGCCTCGAAGGCAGTAAAAAAACATTCAAAATTACTCTCTTGAAAAAACTCTCTGAAGAAATCGTCGTCACCGCCACCCGCACAAAAAAGCTTTATGCGGAAGTGCCGGTAAGAACCGAAGTGATCACGGCCAGGGATATCGAGCAAATGCAGGCCTCCCAACTGGCGGAAGCTCTTGCGCTCACCACTGGCGTCAGAGTCGAGTCCAACTGTCAGAACTGCAATTTCACCCAGGTCCGTATTAACGGCATGGAGGGAAAGTACTCCCAGATCCTCATCGATAACTCTCCAATTTTCAGCTCGATGATCGGCGTTTACGGTCTGGAGCAAATCCCTGCCGAAATGTTGAACAGGATCGAAGTCGTTAAAGGAGGTGGCTCAGCTCTTTACGGCGGTAGTGCCGTTGCTGGTGTGATCAATGTTTTGACTAAAGAGCCGATGGAAAACGGCACCTGGCTCAAACTGCATCAGGAATTCACATTGGGCGAACCTTCAACCAATTTTGGATTCCGGAGCAGCCTTGTGAGCAAGGACCAAAACACAAAAGCGTTCCTCTTTGCCAACTACAAAAACCGACAACCTGTGGATATCAGCGGAGATGACATGTCTGAAATCGGGAAAATGAGAAGCACAAGCTTTGGAGTGAACTTCTTCAGAACCTTCTCCGAAATCGGCGGCAAGCTCAAACTGAGCTTTTTCAGAATCACAGAAGATCGACGGGGTGGAAACAAATTCGACTTACCCCCCCATGAGGCCGATATCGCCGAAGCCATAGATTCGGATCTCAACAGCCTCTCTGCAGATTGGAATCATTATATCACCCGAAGACTCTATTACAACCTTTCCGCGTCCTATGTGGATGCCGACAGAAAATCCTATTACGGTTCTGGACAGGATCCCAACGCTTACGGAACGACAAAAAACCCAGTCTTGTTCTTGAATGGGCAGATGAATTACCAGACCGGTGGCCACGTCATATCGACCGGGTTGCAATACAAAGGAGAAAAAATTAAGGACGAAGCGCTCGGATATGGAAGGGTGATCAACGATCACTACAGAGAGCTGGGTTTTTTCCTTCAGGACGACATCAAGTTTAACAAGACCTTTTTTCTCCTGGCAGGCTTAAGAATCAGCAAGCATTCTCTGATCGAAAATTACATCTTCAATCCCAGGATGAGTCTCCTTGTCAACCTTGTGAAAGACCTGAGCTGGAGGACTTCTGTCTCTACAGGATTCAGAGCTCCTCAAGTCTTTGACGAGGACCTCCACATCACCCAGGTCGGGGGCGAGGGCACGATCATAGAAAATTCTCCTGACCTCAAGGAAGAATCCTCTTACAGCCTAAGTACTGGTCTCGACTATGGGAGGGAGTTCGGAAACAACACTCTGCAATTGAGCATCGAGGGCTTCTATACGCTTCTTAAAGACACCTTTGTTCTGCAAAAAAAAGAGTTTGATCCCAGAGAAAATGCACTTGTTTTTGAAAGGATCAATGGGTCGAATGCTAGAGTTTATGGAGTTTCCGTTGATCTAGGCTACAGAATCGGGTTAGCTTTTTCTCTAAATACCGGCTGGACATTTCAGCGCAGTCTTCTTGATGAGCCAGAGCCAGATTTCGGTTCCAATGAATTTTTCCGGACACCTGACTCCTATGGATATGTGAGTCTAAACTACGAAAACGAAAGAATCGTCGACGCGGATATTTCTCTTGAATACACAGGAAACATGAAAGTTCCCCATTATGCCGGTTACATCGAAGAAGACAGGCTTGAAACCACCGAAACTTTTTTGGTCCTCAATGCAAAACTCACAAGGTCCATTGCTCTAACCCAAAATAATAAATTAGGCCTCTTTGTGGGCATCTTCAACATCATTGACTCTTACCAGAAGGACCTGGATCAAGGGATATTCAGGGATGCCGGTTATATCTACGGTCCCACAAAACCACGGTCATACTATGCAGGATTCGAATTCTCATTCTAAAGGAAACCAGGTAAAAACGAGCGCCCTGCTGCCTCTTACCAAATCCCCTGGGATGGTGTATTATAGTGTCTTTTATAGGATTCTAAAACATGCATCTGAAACAGATTTTGAAAGGATTTCTTGTTTTCCTGCTTTGTATCCAATCGAATTTGACCGATCTCTGGTCTTTCTCGTCTTCTGTGTTTTCCTGCCCGGCTATAGACAATTTTGCCCAGGACATGATTGATCCTTTAAAAATACTAAAAAATTATTTTACCAACAACGGCTATAAGACGGGGACAATCAAAATCCCGGAACTGGGGATCCTTGTAGAACTCAAAAAAAGCCAGTTTTATCGAAAAGAAGACGATGTTAAGGATGTTTACTCCCGGATAAATGAAATACGAACCCATTTCGGACTTCAAGGACCTCATTCCGATGATTCTAATGGGAACGGCTGGTGTGGGGTGTTGCGTGCACACTGCTTCGAACAAAAGGCGTTTGCCTATGTTGTTTTGGTAAAAAAAGACTTGAACGACGCCAGCTGGAGTTACACGACAGGCCACGAAAACGGACATTTTTTGTGGTACATCAACAGTCAAGAATCGATCTATAATAAATTCACAAATCCAGAATTTGTAAAATCCCGCGTTCAGACGAATGGAGATTTCGCCGTTCTGTGCGGATGGATAGCCCTAAAGATGGATGATTATTCTCTGGATGAATGCTTCATAATAAACAGCAGAGACAAAGCACAGGAAAAAAACGTTGAGCGGATAAAAAATCTTGTCAGAGAATATTTTCCCGATAAAAATTAACCTGGATTATTCACGAGCCAACTCAACCTAACATTAAGGTGGCGGCGAGGAAGTGGCCCAGGTGAGACCAGCGGGTAGGTTGGGTCGGCGCCCGAAGGGTAAAAAATGTCGATTATGAATTATTGGGACATTGAGAACAGAGCTGCCAGAGTGATTTCTAGGAAAAACAGAGTAAAGTTCTTATATTACTTTAGTTGTAATAAGTATCGACATTTTTTATGAATAATTCAGGCCAACCACTCAAGCATAATGAAGTTGACTTTATCCGGTTCCTTCTCCTATAGTAATGGGAAGAGTCCATATGAATATTGCAGTTAGGAAGAATTTTCATTTCATTTTTCTCATACAGAAAAATACATTCATTCGACTGACACCTGTGTGGCATGCCATTTTCAGAATTCCACACTTGTCACAAGTCAGATAAATTTTTCCTGTCTTCCCCCGCCTTTTTTATCGGGAGTGTTAAGGATTATTAAACCCTGCCGGTACAACTATCTGAGTTATATAGATTCTGCCTCCCGTTCTCCTCCATACATTTAAACCATTCTCCCCCCATAACAATTCTGTCCAATGAAATTG
>DAOWCB010000041.1 GCA_030633795.1 Candidatus Aminicenantota bacterium
AAGACCCTTCGTCCAATAAAAGATTGATTCTTTCCCTGGCCGTGAGTTTGCCCGCCTGGTGTTGCCGTTCCACTCTTTGTTTTCCCCCGCCGAGTTCAGCAAGTTTTTCCCGCCGCCTCAACTCTTCTAATTTTTTGTCTATTGACATGGCAAACCTTCAGAACTCAGCTTTTTTTGACTTTTTTCCAGTCGCTCAGGAATTTATCCATCCCGATGTCGGTCAGTGGGTGTTTAACCAGTTTTTCGATAACGCCAAAAGGAATGGTCGCGATATCCGCGCCTATCATGGCCGCTTCCACCACATGTAGGGGATGCCGAATGCTTGCGACTATAATCTCTGTGTCCATTCCGTAGTTGTCATAGATGGTCACGATCTCATCCACAAGGTTCATTCCCTCATGGCTAATATCATCCAAGCGGCCGATAAAAGGGCTCACATATCGAGTTCCCGCTTTGGCCGCCAACAATGCCTGCATGGACGAAAAGATCAGAGTTGTGTTGATGTGGATCCCTTCATGCGACAGGACTTTTGTCGCTTTGAGTCCCTCCAAACAGATGGGGATCTTCACAACGATATTATCCGCTAACGATGCAAGTTTTCTCGATTCCTCGATAATATTTTCCGCCTTCGTCGAAACACTCTCCACACTTACCGGACCGAGAACGATATCGCAAATCTCTTTGATAAGGTCCTCGAACTTCGCATTCTCTTTGGCAAGGAGACTGGGATTTGTCGTAACACCATCGAGGATTCCCCAACCCGCCGCTTCTTTTATTTGTTTGACATTGGCCGTATCCAAAAAGAATTTCATGAGCACCTCCAAAAAATCAGAATAAGAAATCTCGCATGCCCTTCTTATTTAATACAATTTGAAAAAAAAGTCTAATCCCAGATTTTCATGACCGTGTTGGACAGGGTTCCAATCCCTTCTATCTGGACATCCACTTTGTCACCGGGCACCATCGGGCCAATTCCCGCGGGCGTCCCTGTGGTGATGACATCCCCTGGGTTCAAGGTCATGATGTTCGATACAAATCTTACTAAAAAGGGCACGGAAAAAATCAGATTCCGCGTATTGCCCGACTGCCTCAGTTTTCCGTTCAAAAAAGTCTTGACCCTAAGCCTTGCAGGATCTATATCCGTGGCGATACACGGACCGATGGCAGCAAACGTATCGAAGGATTTTGCGCGGGTGAACTGGACATCTTTAGTTTGGAGATCCCGGGCCGTCACATCGTTGAAGCATGTGTAACCTAGAATATAGTCATCCGTCAGATCGTCCGGGTGGAGACGGCTCGCTTTTTTTTTAATGATCACCGCCAATTCTCCTTCGAAATCGACACGTTTTGTCATGGAAGGATACACAATAATACCCTTCGGCCCCACAACCGCAGAAGAGGGTTTAAGAAAAATCAAAGGTTCTTCAGGCAGAGGTTTTCCCCGTTCCATGGCATGATCCTTATAGTTCAGGCCGATCGCGACGATTTTTGAGGGCATAACCGGGGGAAGGAGGGCCACATCGCCTACAGGTATGCCCTTTTTTGCGGTTTTGAATTTCCTATACACCGACCCTTGGACCGCATAAAGCTTGTCCTCTTTCAAAACTCCGGTGGATATTTTGGTGTTGTGCTTATAACGATAAATTTTCATCGCAACCTCTCTCTGATCCTATCGGAAATGGTCTTTGATTTTTGGCTTTCATTTCCGTCCTTGTCCAGGGCCGTGACCGCATAAGCATACATCGTTCCCTTTTCAACCGCTCTGTCATTATAGGCGCCCTCCTTTATGGGATCTGGAGTGAGCAGGCAAAATTCTGTCGCTTCCTCTTCCCGGCGCCATACCTGGTATCCTTCCAAATCCTCTTCTGCGTTTGCATCCCAGCTGATGGCCAGAACAGCCTGGCCTGCTACGGAGATCAAACCCTTGGGCGGTTCAGGAGCAAAGGTATCCTTGGCCAAAATTTCCATTCCCTCGGAATCCTCACTTTCAAAATAAGGGGAGGTGTCCGTGGCAGAAGCCCGGACAAAATATCTGTATGTTTGCCCAAAAACGAAGTTTCTATCTTCGTATTTTCCCCCTTCTGTCAGGCTGGCATTCAGACGCTGAGGTTCTGTTTCACCCTCAGAGCGATAAATATTATACCCCTTTACATTGGGAGGAGAAGACTTGTCCCTGTTTTCTATGGGAGGATTCCAGGTGATTTCGATCCGATCCGGAAACACCGCTGCCACCACTTCTGTCGGTGGAAGGGGAAGAATCATCGGTTTCATGGAAACCAACACCGAGAACAGGGAATACCGTTTTTTATCTTTTACACGAAGACCAAACGTGTATTTCTTGGACAAATAATCCTTCCCGGATAAATCGTAGGAATAAACCATAGATTCTTGAATCTGATCTTCTGTAATCGTTGCAAGAAGCTCGGCTGTCTGCTCAAATTCCGCCACTGGAATTTCCGCTGTTTCTGCCTCTTCGGCTGCTATCCCTTCGAAAATCCAAATCTCGATTTTTTCGATCATAGACAGAGTGCTGCCATCTTCATAGGCTGTCGGATTCTGCCAAGTCAAGATTATTTGGTCGGTCTTCTGCACAACACTGACATTCTCAGCCGTTTGCGGAAATCTCACAAGCGGGGGCAGAATATTTCCCTTTTTTCCACAACAGAGGCAGAACAGTATAAGATTGGAAATAAGAAAGACTGAAAAAAAATTTTTCATCAAAGAATGAAGCGACTCAAGTCTTCGTCCTTGACGATATCTTCGAGCTGTTTTTTCACGTATTTTTTGTCGATTTTGATTTTCTTTTTTTTCATATCCGGTGCAGAAAAGGATATCTCTTCCATAACCTTTTCCATCACAGTGTGAAGCCTTCGTGCTCCAATGTTTTCCGTGAATTCATTCACCTTTTCGGCAATTTCGGCTATTTCTTCGATGGCATCTTGACTGAATTCGACACAAAGACCTTCCGTCATCATCAAGGCAACATACTGTTTTATCAAAGCATTTTCGGGTTCGGTCAAAATACGGATAAAATCGCCCTTATCGAGAGAAGTCAATTCCACACGAATCGGAAATCGCCCTTGAAGTTCCGGGATCAGATCCGAAGGCTTAGCCACGTTAAAGGCACCGGCTCCGATGAACAGAACATGATCTGTCCGGATCAGTCCATACCGGGTGTTCACGGTCGTGCCTTCGATGATCGGCAACAGATCCCTCTGAACTCCCTCGCGGCTGACTTCGGGACCATGGCCTGTCTCCCTGCCAGAGATCTTGTCCACTTCGTCCAAAAAAATAATCCCGGAATGCTCCACTCTCTCGACAGCAAGACGGTTCACCTGGTCCATATCGATCAATTTCTGCTGTTCATCTTCCAGCAAAAATTCTCTCGCTTCAGAAATCTTTACTTTTCTTCTCTTGGATTTCCCTCCCATCAAACCCGGAATCATCTCTTGGATGTGGATGCCGATCTCTTCAACCCCACTGTTGGAAAAGATCTCGAACGGAGATGCCATCTTTTCCCTGGTTTCGATCTCAATCAACCGCTCATCCAGAACGCCTTGCTTGAATTGTTTCCTCAGTTTTTCCCGGGTTTGCTTGAATCGCTCCATCTCCTCCTGAGCATGATCAGGAGACTGTCTTCTCAACGGAGGAAGCAAGATATCCATGATTTTTTCTTCCACATTTCTTTCGGCTTTTTCCCTGATCACTTTGATTTGTTCCTGTTTGACCACATCCACAGAAATCCTGACCAAATCCCTTATCATGGATTCCACATCCCTTCCTACGTAACCAACCTCGGTAAACTTGCTGGCTTCGATCTTGAGAAACGGCGAAGAGGTGAGCTTGGCCAATCTTCGGGATATCTCTGTTTTGCCCACACCGGTCGGGCCGATCATCAGGATATTTTTCGGAGCGATTTCATCGGCAAGTTCCGGCGGAAGCTTCTGGCGCCGGTAACGGTTTCGAAGCGCAACGGCTACGGCCTTTTTGGCCGCATTTTGCCTAATGATATATTTGTCCAGCTCCGCCACGGTCTCTTGTGGCGTGAGTTCGGCCCCATCAAATTTCTTGCCTATTTTTTCGAGACTTTCCGGAAGTGCTATAGCCATTTAGAGTTCCTTTACGATGATTTGGTCGTTGGTGTAAACGCATATTTCCGCTGCAATATTCATAGCCTCAACGGCTATGTCCTTTGCAGCCAGGTCTGTTTTTTTAATCAAAGCTCGGGCAGCTGCCAGGGCATAAGCTCCCCCGGAACCGATCGCCAGGATGCCGTCATCCGGTTCCACAACATCCCCCGTCCCTGATATCAGGAAGGAAAATTCCCTGTCCACCACGATCAGAAGGGCTTCCAGCCGGCGGAGGGCCTTGTCCATCCGCCAGTCCTTTGCCAGTTCTATGGCAGCACGGGAAAGGTTGCCTTGGTATTCCTCTAATTTTATTTCGAAGCGGGCAAAAAGGGCAAAGGCATCCGAGGTTGCCCCGGAAAATCCGGCCAGTACATTCCCCTTGTAAAGAGTCCGGATTTTGCTGGCTTTTTTCTTCAATACGGTTTGACCGATTGTCACCTGGCCGTCTCCAGCAATGGCCACTTTTCCTTTGTGCCGCACACATAAAATCGTTGTTGCATTTATCATCGGATCACCACTCGTTCCCTATATTAATGAATCTGCCAAAGAATTTCAATGCATGATGGGAATGTCCCCATTGACCTTATTATTGTTATATGGTATTCACATAAGTTACTAAAAAAGGACGGAGGAAGGCGTGAAAAAACAACAGGGAAAAATTTCTATTATTATTCTTGCAGTTCTATGTGTTTTGTTTACCTTTTCAGAAGCGGTCTCCCAAACTCTGGATAAGGACATGTTAAAAAATATCAACTACCGGGAGATCGGCCCGACGCGCCAGAGCGGGAGATTCGTGGACTTTGCCGTTGTCGAACAGAACCCGACAACATTTTATGCGGCAACAGCATCGGGCCACCTGTGGAAAACTGTCAACAACGGCATCACATTCGAGCCGATATTCGAAAACGAAAAGGTCTTCTCTATCGGAGATGTGGCTGTCGCCCCTTCCGATCCCAATATCGTATGGGTCGGCTCAGGGGAGGCCAACAATTCCCGGAGCTCCTACTGGGGTGATGGCGTCTACAAATCGACCGACGCAGGAAAAACCTGGAAAAACGTGGGGCTCGAAGAATCCCATCACATCGGCCGCATCGTGATCCATCCCAAAAACCCGGATCTCGTGTATGTGGGAGCCCTCGGTCATCTGTACTCCATGAATCCCGAACGCGGTTTATACATGACAACCGACGGGGGCAAAACTTGGAAAAAGATCCTGGGCCCTGTCGTCCGGGACAGGCACATCGGAGTGGTGGATGTAGTGATGGACCCGACCAATCCCGATATTCTATATGCAGCGACTTACGATAAAGAACGCCTGCCTTGGACCTTTAATCTGGGAGGCCCGGGAAGCAGGATCCACAAAACAACGGATGGCGGAAAAACATGGAAAAAGCTGGGCGGAGGACTTCCGGAGGGAATGCTGGGACGGATCGGGATCGATGTTTACCTGAGGAACCCGAACATCCTGTACGCATGCATCGAAAACGCGAACAAAAAGGGTATGTCCGATGAAGAAAGATACCAGGAACTGCGTGCGGGAAAATCCAGCCGTGGTATGATCGACGGTGAGATCTACCACTCGGACGATGCCGGAGAAACATGGCTCAAAGTGAACGCGGACGATGAAAACATCGGGGGCGGACCTGGGTATTATTACGGCCAAATCCGTATCGATCCCAACGATGACCAGGTCGTCCATGTACTGAGTGCATCTTCCTGGGGAACTAAAGACGGCGGAAAAACCTGGGACAGACGGCCTTTGGGATTCGGCGGGGATGACCACGCTTTATGGATCGACCCCGACAATTCGAAACATATCCGCCTGGGCTATGACCACGGATTGGGCATAACCTATGATGGAGGGAAAAACTGGTATCATCCGGATAACCTGTCTTTGGCCCAATTTTATGCCGTGGGGTACGATTTCTCCTATCCCTACAGAGTTGCCGGCGGCCTCCAGGACAACGGTTCCAAAATGGGGCCAAGCACCAGCCGGGATGGACGCGTTATCCGGTTCGAAGATTGGGAAAGAGTCGGAGGCGGGGATGGCATGTACAACGAATTCGACTGGAAGACAAACCGCTACCTGTACAACGAGTCCCAGTTTGGTCCTCTCCAGCGATTTGACCTAAAAACTGGAGAGAGCAAACGAATCGCGTACAGTAGACAAAATCCCAAGCTCCGCTGGAATTGGAATTCGCCGATTCTAGTTTCTCCCCATAACAGCGATGTCATTTACCATGCGGGCAACGTCCTCGTGAAATCCACGTTCCGTGGAGAAACCTGGAAAGAGATCAGCCCGGACCTGACCACCAACGACCCGAAAAAACTCACCACAGGAAAGGGAGGGGACGGAAACATCCAGTACTGCACGATCACCTCAATCGATGAATCCCCCTTAATCCAAGGTTTATTATGGGTAGGCACGGATGACGGCAACGTCTGGATCACAAGGGATGACGGCAAAAACTGGACCAAGTGCAACGACAAAATCACAGGGAATCCGGGATATTGGGTGAGCCGGGTAGTGGCTTCCTCGAATGATCCGGGCACAGCCTATGTCTCTTACACAGGATACCGTCGGGATGATTTCCGGCCTTTCGTGTACAAAACCACGGATTATGGAGAAACCTGGACATCCATCGCATCAAATCTACCCGATGAGCCCATCAACGTGATAAGGGAACACCACAAGAATCCTAATCTTCTGTTTGTGGGAACAGAGTTTGCCGTTTATGTCTCGATAGATAGCGGAAAAAACTGGAACAAGATGAAAAACAACATGCCCACCCAGCCGGTCCACGACCTCAAGATTCATCCCAGAGAAAACGACCTCATCGTGGCCACCCACGGACGAGGGATTTATATCGCAGATATATCTCCGCTGGAAGAGCTGACACAAGACGTGCTGGCGAAAGATGTCCATCTTTTCAACGTCGAATCCAAAGTGCGCTGGACCAACAACAAAATGAATGAATCCAGTTCCTCGAATTTCAACGGGCAGAGCGAACCCATCGGAATCCCTGTCTATTACTACTTGAAGCAGAAACCTCAAGGGGATGTAAAAATCAAAGTGTACAACGGCAACATGCTGATCAACGAGATCAAAGGAAACACCGAACCCGGCCTCCACAAGGTCCATTGGATGATGGACCAGCGCAGAGAAAGGACAGAGGCGGAAAAAAAGGAGGCAAAGCAGAGGATGGAAAGGATGCGACAATTCGGAGCAATGGCTAGCCGATTCATGAGAGGAATGGATCCTAATTATATCTCCAGCCCTGCTCCGCTCGGCAATTTCAAAATCGTCCTGACTGTAGATGGAAAAGAATTCACCAGGTATGCCTCCATTCTCCAGGATATCTGGTACGACAAATAAAGAATGCTGCAAAATCCATACCCGATAATCATCAATTTTCTTGTGCTAGTGTTTTTTTTGCTGGCTTTCTTCTCGGCGGAACTCAAAGGAAAATTGATCTTGCTTGGGATCGCGGTCCTTCTCTTCGGTCTCCCAACCATCGTTTCATTCGACAGTGTTTCCTGGATCGTGTATGGATCAAAGGTTATCTTTGGCCTGGGATGTTACCTGTTCATCCGGAAACAGGGTTTTTTATGAAGGTGTAACCCAGCGTTCTCCTTCCACACCTCCCCCACTTCTATGCCTCTCTCGTCAAAGACTGTTCGGCAGTTATCGCAAGATAAAAACGGAGTCCCTTTTTTGACTTGTGGACCTTGCATAATCCGATGGAATGATGTAGATGAATAAGCGATGATCGATCTCAAATCTAGATTTTTTGGGCAGCCGTTTCCTTTTCGAGATCGTTGGGAATTTTTTCTCTCAAAAAATTCCTGGGTGGAAGTGGCTACGTTGGTAACTATATTTTTTATTTCAGGGATTCTATTGTGGTTAGGCAATAAGTCGGGAAGTGCTCTACTCACTCTCCTGAGTATCCTGTTGGCACTGAGCCTCATCCGTTTGGTCCTGTGGCTACGCAGAAGCAGCTGGCGCGAATTCGGGCTAAAAAAACCCAAGAGTTGGCTCAAAACAATCCTTCTGACATTCGGAGGCCTGATTACTGTCTATATCGTGGTCGTCGTCAGCATGCCCCTTGTCACTCGACTCACCGGACAACCTATGGATAAAAGCCTATTCGAAACGCTGCGGGGAAATGTTCCAGCACTCATTTTCGGACTCCTTGTTGTCTGGACTTTGGCCGCCTTCGGAGAGGAATTGATCTTCCGCGGTTATCTGATGAATACCCTTGCACGTGTTTTTGGAAACAAGAATGGGAGTTGGATTTTCGCCTGTATTATCAATTCCATCCTGTTTGGCGTCGGTCACATGTACCAAGGCATTTCAGGTGTCATACTCCTTGGGATTGTCGGGCTGTTGTATGCTCTTTTTTATCTGGGAAGCGGCCGGAATCTCTGGGTCCCCATCCTGATTCACGGTTTGTACGACACCTTGGCCTTTTTGGTGATATTTTTCAACTTAGACAAACTTTCTGTATAAAAATGTAAACCTTGGCCCATACAGGGAGGTCTTCAAATGAATAAAAATACGATTTTGGAATTGATAAACAGGATCAATGCCCATGATGTCGAGGGAATCATCATGGAAGGGCATTACCCCATCCAGAAGCCTTTCCTGTGGGAAATCCCCAAGACTTTCTGGCACTCGGGACAAAAATAGATATAACGTCTACCCAAGAATGCTCGCATTTCACGGAAGGCAATCGCAGTGAATTGAGTGTTGCAATGGGGGCAGATCGGGATTACATCATTTTTTTCGACAAGTTGGATCATTTTTTTCTCC
>DAOWCB010000381.1 GCA_030633795.1 Candidatus Aminicenantota bacterium
CGATACCAAAACTTGTCCTTGAGGTGATGTCAGGTATTTCCCGACAGGGTCTTCATCCCCGAAATATTTAAGAGCTGTATCTTGAGTCATTACCATTGAATTTTGCGTAGAGAAGACGGTTTCCGGCGTTCCTTTGATCAGGGGCATGGAAAACATCTCGAAAAAATTCTGTTCCACGAAAAAGATATTTTGTTCCTCATACGATTTATCTTCGTAGCGCAGCATGAAAGGATTGTTGTTATTAAGAACGCGGGTCATCCTTTCAACTTCAGGAAAGTCGGCCGTCATGGCCTCTCCGATGGAGTAGGGTATGATGGCATAAAAGATCACGTTATCCGGATAAATCCTTTCCAGAGCGACCCGATAAATTCTGTCGCCGTTCTTTTGGAATTTGTCGTAGGAAGATTCGTGGCGGACATTGATGGTGATCAGGAAGAAACAAGCGATCCCGACTGAAAGCCCGACGATGTTTATAAAAGAAAACGATTTTTTCTTCCAAATATTACGAAATGCCACCTTTATCAAATTGTTAAACATATAAAATTCTCCTCTCTATTTTATACGTAAGAGCTTAACATAAAGTTGTCTGTCTGACACTTAACATGGAAATCAAGGGACATGTACCGATTTCAGAAAAAACAAAATTTTACTTGACATATTGATAACTTAACACTATTATTAGATATAGAATATTAAGAAATGATTAATATGTATAAATTGATAATAACATTTAAAAACTATGAGGTTTGCTGAAATGATCAAGGAGGTGAATTTTGGCCTACACAACGGATGCCAATAAAAAATTTCAGAAGGAGTTAAACTCTGGTACGGCTGCTCTGGTGCTTCTCAGTATTCTTGCCCATGCGGATGAGCCGATGTATGGGTATAGGATTGCCAAGCTCATGGAAGTGGACGAAAAAAATGTCCCAATGATGAAACAGGGGGCGCTTTATCCTGTATTGCGTTCCCTCGAGAACAATGGCCTGCTGGAAAGCTATGTCGATCCTTCAATATCGGGACCTCCACGTCGCTACTACAAAATCACAGATTCCGGTCTCGAGACATTAAAAAGTTGGACCAAGATTTGGGATCAAACCAAAGATTTTGTGGACGGCATATTAAAGGGAAGTAACGATGTGTAAAGATGTCCAAGATTATTTAGCCAAGTTAAAAAAAGAGCTGAGCGGAAGCGCTGATCCTGCCCTCACACAGGATGCACTCTCCGACGCTGAAACGCATCTCCGGACTGCTCTGGAAGAGGAACTTTCGAAAAACCCAAGCATTTCAGAAACAGAAATCCTCGTCCCCCTCGTCGAAAAATATGGGACACCCTCTGAGGTTGCCGCTGCCTATCTGGCGATCGAACCTCATATCTCGCCTGCATTGGCACATACGCCCCGCCCAGATACGCGATCTTTTTGGGCTAGATTTTTTGGTGTGATGGCTGAATCCAGAGCCTGGGGCGCTTTTTTCTACATGCTTCTTGCCTTCATTCCGGGCATCATCTTTGGAGGTTGGGCCTTGTTTGCCGGATTGATTTCTGCATTTTCACTCCTTTTCATCATCGGATTACCCATATTTGGCCTGTTTCTTCTTTCCCTACGAGGAATCGCCCTACTGGAAGGCCGAATCGTTGAAGCCCTCCTGGGTGTCCGGATGCCGAGAAGGCCCATGTTCCTCAAAAAAGGTCTCAGTTGGTCGGATAGATATATCGCATTAATCAAAGATAAGTATTCCTGGAGAGCTCTGTTGTATGCCGTACTGCTCTTGCCTTTGGGACTCATCTACTCTGGACTGTTTAGCCTGCTTTTTGTCTTTTCACTCGGTTTCATAACAAGCCCCGTTTTTGAACTGGTTTTCCGCATTCCTCTCGACTTGTTCGGCGATAATGTTTTTACTCCTGTCTGGTTTCTGCCGATTGTGTGTGTTGCCGGATTCATACTTTTGCCCTTGACCTTTCATTTGGCCAAGTTTGCAGGGAAAATTCACGGCCGGTTTGCCAAAGTAATGCTTGTAAAGAAATAAGAAGGATAGGACTATGATAAAAAAAATCGAGGAATATTTAGATAAACTCAAAAAAGAACTTAGCGGAAGCGATCCTGCCCTCATACAGGATGCTCTATC
>DAOWCB010000339.1 GCA_030633795.1 Candidatus Aminicenantota bacterium
CTCCAATATATTCCTGGTTAGTAAAGCTTGGATATTTTAATGCTTTTGTAGTACTTTTTCAATATTTCTTGGTAATCTGCTCCCGCTCTAGCCATGCCAAAGGCGCCAACCTGACAAAGTCCCACTCCATGTCCCCATCCTCTTCCCGTGAAAAGGATGTGGGATAATTCGCCGGCTTCATCGTATTCTTTTTCCATGACGAACAATGTTTCTTTGAGCCCCAGGACCCTTCGAATTCTCAATCCTTTGACAATCGTTTGTGTCTCCGATCCGTTGATTTGAAGTTCAACGATACGGTTGGACTCTCCTCTCCTTAGCGGGATCAAATCGAGGAGTTGTCCTATCGGGTAATATTGATTGATTCTTTTTTCCAATTTTTCCTTGGATTGTCTGACCTGCCAGGAATGGTAGACAGAATCCCTGTCAAGGATATTCGAATTGGGTGGGTAGACGACCTCAAGGAGTTTTACTCCTCCGTCTTTTTCGATCCACTTGAGCTGCTCTCCTCCAAGAAGAAAGAGCTGAGATGAAAAGGTTTTTTCTCCCCAATGATTTTTCAAAAGATAATAATCGGGCAAAAGAACGAGTTTCTCATCATCATGTGCGGATTCCAGAACGATTGTTTCTCCATCGAATTCCTTGAAGATACCTTGGTGGGTCAAATCCTCATAGGATTTTAGAGCCCTCCACAAATAAAGTGCTATTTCTCCTCTTCGGAGCGGCATATCCGTCCACTTCAGTTGGTCGGCATCTGGAAAAATTCCAGCCTGCACAAGGTAGGCGATGAAGTCACGGGATTCTCCATTGGAACCTTCAAGGCTTTTTAGGATGAAGTCCGTTTCGCTTTCCAGCAAAAGGTTGTCCACTCTCTCCTGCCAACCTAATCCATGGATGAGGAGGTCGGCAAAAGAGGCATAAACCAATTCTGTTGGCTGAGGTAGAAACTCCTCGTCTTTTTTCCCGAGTAGATTTCTTGCAAGGTCAATCCAGCTCAAGGCCTCCTCAAAGGAAGCCTCTTCCCGGTAATAAAACAGATCTGTATTTTGGGGTATGACATTCAGGCTGATAAGACTGGCTATGGCAGGAGCGATGTTTTTTCCCTCAATGTAAATGGGCAAGGGAGTATTGGAACTCTTAATAGGCCATTCCTTCTGTTTTTCATATACACACTCTATTCCCCTGAGATAAGGGAGGGCTGGCCCCATAAAAACATCTTCTACATTTTCGGTCATCCCACCACATGTGCTCGTGTACAGAGCATTGATGAGTTTACCTTTATAGGTTGCGATCTCTCCTCGAGTCTCCTCCACTGCCTCGCTGCTCAAGGGGTGCTCAGCGTTCATCCCTTTATAAAATTGGGAGTTGGGTGTATCGCAGAGATCAAATCCCAAGTCTTCGTTCGATCCCAAATTTTTAAAAGCATAGGTCCGTGCGGCTACGGCCTGCGCCTTGTGGGCCTCGATCTGACGGAAATTGTATGGCGACAGCTCACTCGGCACAACAGCTTTGATGTAGTCTTCGATGTTAAGAACGTTCACCAACACAATGCCATTGCGTGTGGCCTTGAGAATGAACAACCCCCGGTAATCCCTCCCGTTATAAGAAAGGTAGCTCTGAGGATTGCTGGGAATAAAATAAAGGACAGTCTCATCGTGGAGGCTCTTTAACTCGTCGTTAACCAGAATCCAGAGAGGTTTGGACTCCTCTTCTGTGATTTCTTCTTTCAAGATCCATGTATCATCGATCCCTATTTGGTTCAGTATCACGATATAACTCAGTGCGTCTTCCCTAGTCAAAAAATCTCCGATTTTAACCTGTGATGTTCCGATCAGAGCCTCTTCTGCCCCTTGTGTTACATACACCTTTTGTCCGGTCTTGGTCCGGAGCTCCTGGGCAAATATTTCCGCTTCCTCCCAATCCCTGGTTTGGGCCACCTGAATGACATATTTTTCGGTGAGTTTTTCTTTCCGCCCCTTTATCCATGCCTCCTGCACATCTTCGGCAACAAGTTTGTAATGGGAGTTGATCTCATAGATTTTCATTCCTGAGGAGGATGCGATTTGGATATCACTGAGATTGACCCCTAAGCCGACTCGGATAATCGGGGTTTCGATCAGAAAGCCATGAAAAAAGGTGCTCTCCTGTCCGAACTCAACCGGTTGCCCCCCCAATACAAAAAAAGAGAGCACGAGTATAATAAAGTACTTCAGAGAACCAGAGTGGGATTTTTTCATTGGATTGGTGCTTCTTGGAAAAATTATATAGACTTTTTTAACTTAATGTCAAGAAAAAATTCAATATATTCTACATCTCCATTTTATGCATACAATATATAGTATCGTTACTTTTTTGCTAAGAACTAGTTACTCTAGCCGAAATGTTCCAATTTGTCAACAGAAGGTCAGGCTGTCTCCACTTTCATCGCCGGCGGAAGAATCCCTATTTCCGTGATATCAAAAGGCTTTATACAGGCTTTTAGGAATGGTTTTGTTCCCGTGAAGATTTTTGTCGTGCTCAATACAGCCTCGCCGTCTGACTGTATCAGATTCCCTCGAAGAACAACAGCGTCTGGAGAAACGCTGTTGGGGATTCCAAGGGGGTATGCCCCTTTGGTCACAGGGCGAAGCCCGAGAAGGGGAGGCAGTGAAACCGGAGGGTGAACGTTGGAAGGGGGAAAGCGAAGCTGTTCCCCCTCCAAAG
>DAOWCB010000263.1 GCA_030633795.1 Candidatus Aminicenantota bacterium
AAAACAAAAAAGGGTGCAGTTGTCAGTTGGTTCGAAACGACAGACAGCATCCAGCACATGTTCTACCGATATCTCGATGAAAAACACCCAGCTCTACACACAGACCAGGCTAATATGGGGCCTGAGATCATGGAACAGATGTATACCAAAATGGATGACCTTGTCGGTAAGGTTTTGGAAAAACTGGGCAAAAAAGATATCCTGATCATCATGTCCGACCACGGGATCAAATCCTTCCGCCGAGGAATCAACATGAATTCCTGGCTCTACCGGAATGGGTATCTTTCTCTCAAGGAAGGAAAACAACAAAGCGAAGAATGGTTCAAAGATGTCGACTGGGATAAAACCAAAGCCTATGGGCTTGGCCTCGGTGGCATATACCTCAACATAAAAAACAGAGAATCCCAAGGCACGGTTGCTCAGGGTGATGAAGCCAAAGCCCTGAAAAAAGATATCATCGAGAAGCTCAACGGCCTGAAAGACGAGGAAAACGGCCAGACGGCCATCAACACCGTATTCGACAGGGATGACCTCCCTCAGGGCCCTTATAAGGAAAACTGCCCGGACATGATTGTCGGCTACAACGAGGGATACCGTGTTTCCTGGGATTCTGTCACCGGAAAAGTCAACGACACTCTTTTTGAAGATAACACCAAAGCATGGAGCGGGGACCACTGCATCGACCCCCGGATCGTCCCGGGCATATTTTTCTGCAACCACAAAATAAACACAGAATCCCCGGCCATCATCGATATCGCACCCACAATTCTGAACCTGTTCGGAATGAAAATTCCAAATCACATGGATGGCCGTAACTTGATCGAGACGGAATACTTTTCTATAAAACCGGGAAAAAAAGGAAAAAATAATGCCTAACATAAACCGGAGAAAATTCCTCAAATTGGGATTGTCCGCTGGATCCCTTCTCGCTCTGGGAGACCCCTCTAACCTTGTGACCAAGGTTTTCGGCAAAACCGAGACTCAGAAGAAAGCTATCATCCTAGGATTCGACGGCATGGATCCCCACTTGACAAATATGTGGATGAACCAGGGAAAGCTTCCTGCTTTTGAACGGCTGCGGAACCGGGGAGGATTTTCCCCTCTGCGAACAAGTCTTCCACCCCAAAGCCCCGTGGCCTGGTCAAATTTCATCACAGGGATGAATCCGGGCGGTCATGGCATCTTTGATTTTATCAGTAGGATTCCGGAATATTACTTGCCCGACTTTTCGAGCACAAAAACATCTGATTCGACCAAGACGATATCCATCGGAAATCTCGTTCTTCCCCTTTCCGGAGGAACCATCGAAAACCTCATGAAGGGCAGAGCCTTCTGGCAAATCCTGGAGGACCACGACATCCCTGCCACCATTTTTAAAATGCCCTCCAATTTTCCTCCGGTTGAAACAAAGCAAAGAACCTTATCCGGGATGGGAACGCCGGATATCACGGGCTCTTTGGGAGAATTCAACTACTACACCACAAAAGTCACCGAACTCCAAGAGGATATCGGGGGCGGCGAGATTCACGAGGTCTATGTCATCGGCAACAGAGTGGAAGCCAAGCTTCCGGGGCCCAATAACGCTTTCAAAAAAAACCAACCCGAATCTTCCATAGATTTCAAAGTCTTCATCGACCCGGTCCATCCCCTGGCAAAAATCGTGATCCAGGACCAGGAGTTCATCCTCACAGAAAAAGAATGGAGCAGCTGGAAGAGAGTCCGGTTTCCGATGATCCCCACCCAAAGTATCAGCGGAATCTGCATGTTTTATCTCAAACAAGTCCGCCCCGACTTTAAACTCTATGTTTCACCGATCAATATCGACCCTGGCTCACCGGCCATGCCGATCTCCACACCGGAAAGTTATGCCAAGGAACTGGAAAAACAATTCGGGCCCTTTCACACAAAAGGACTTCCAGCCGATTTTAAAGCCATTTCGCATGGCGTTCTGGACGAAGATGAATTTCTGGCTCAAGATGACACAATTTTAGAGGAAAGGAAAGCCATGTTCGAGTACGAACTTGCCCGGTTCGACTCGGGCCTCCTCTTTCACTATGTCTCGAGCACAGACCAGAGACAACACATGTTCTGGCGATTCATCGATCAACAGAGCCCGATGTATGACCCAGACCTTGCACGCAAACATGGCAACGCCATCGAAACCATCTACAAGGAAACAGATAAGATTCTGGACAAGGCACTCAGCAAAGCCGACAAGGACACCATTGTTATTGTGATGTCCGACCACGGATTCACTCCCTTCCGGCGGACCTTTAATGTGAATTCCTGGCTCAAAGAAAACGGATACATCCGTTTGATCAACAACTGGAGACAGGGACAGGAAGAAGCCTTCATGAATACTGACTGGTCCAGGACTAAGGCATATTCTTACGGACTGAACAGCTTGTATATAAACGAGAAAGGACGGGAGGGTGAGGGTATCGTCAATCCTGGGGCTGAAAAAGAGGCTCTAGTCAGAGAGATCGCCCATAAGCTCGAGCAAGTCACAGACCCTAAAACAGGAGATAGGGTAGTCACAAATGCCTATATCACACAAGACCATTACCTGGGGCCTCAAGTCGAACAAGCCCCGGATATCATCGTTGGGTACAACCGCGGCTATCGCACATCTTGGTCAGCCCCCCTGGGAAGAATCACAAAAGAAGTATTTAGCGATAACATGGACAAATGGAGCGGGGATCACTGCATGGACCCGGCTGTCTGCCCGGGAATTCTTTTTTCGAGTGAGAAAATCAAGGCCGACTCACCTGCTCTTTTTGATTTAACTCCAACAATCCTCTCGCTTTTCGGGATCGAAAAACCAGACAATATGGTCGGCAAAAAGATTTTTTAGGAGATAGAGATGGGAAAGGCAAAAGTCAAACTCGATAAAGGCCTTCTGGAAAAGGTGAAAAAATTTGCGGAACTTTCGGGTTATTCTTCGGCCGAGGAATTCGTGACTCATTGTTTAGAAAAGGAAATTTCCAAACTGGAAGAATCGGACTCAGAAGAAGAGATCAAGAAAAAATTGAAAGGATTGGGTTACATCTCGTAAACCTTACTCTGGAATCTGAAAATGTGGATATTTAATTCTGCCTTCGGCAAAATATTCGATGCCCTATTTCTGCCTTTTCGTAGCATGAGCCCCTGGGTAGGAATGATCCTTATTTCCTTTCTCACCGGACTTTTGATGCTGTTTGTCTTCAAATGGACATCCAACCAACAGGGAATCCAAAAAGTAAAAAACAGGATAAAAGCCCACTTACTGGAATTACGCCTGTTTAAGGACAGCCTCAGCCAGTCCCTCCGCTCCCAGGGAAACATCCTGCGCTGCAACCTCACCTACATCAGCTATTCGGTCAAACCCATGCTGGTGATGATAATTCCG
>DAOWCB010000241.1 GCA_030633795.1 Candidatus Aminicenantota bacterium
TAGGCACCATCTCTAGCATAGGCTTGGGAGATATCGAGGCTGCAAAGGAAGAATACGAAAGGGTATCTCGGGAAGCTCTGGAGAGAGAGGTTCGCAAGGCCAAAAGCATGACAGATGGCCATATCGCGGTCAATTTCATGGGAGTACTCAGCAATGTGGACGATCTGATTTTGGCTTCCGTCAGGGCGGGAATCAAGATAATCGTGTACGGTGCCGGACTTCCTGCAAAACTTCCCGCTCTGGTCGAAGACGATTCTGTAAACCTTGTACCTATAGTCAGTTCTGCCCGGGTTGCGGAATTTATCCTGCGCTCCTGGGACAAACGTTACAACAGGACAGTCGACGCCTTTATCCTTGAAGGGCCTCTTGCTGGAGGACACCTTGGTTTCTCGGAGGATCAGCTTCATCAATTGGAAAAATATTCCCTGGATAATCTCTTGCCGGAAATTCTAGAAACAGTAAAAGCCTATGAAGATCGATATGGAAGAAAGATTCCGATAATCGCTGCTGGCGGGATTTATAACGGAAAGGATATAGCTCGGATGCTGTCCCTGGGTGCCTCAGGAGTCCAAATGGCTACACGATTTGTATGCACTTCGGAGTGCGGTGTATCCCAGGAATTTAAACAGGCCTATCTTGATGTCAAGGAAGAGGATATCATCATCATCAAGAGTCCTGTCGGTATGCTAGGAAGGGCCATTAAGAACAAGTTTTTGTGGGACTTAGAAGTTAAAGGGAAGCTTAAGATCAGGTGTCCTTTCAGGTGTTTGTCAGCCTGCAAAGTCAGTGAAGCGAGGTACTGCATCGCTCAGGCGCTCGTGAACTCTTACTTCGGGGATGTGGACCACGGCCTCATCTTCTGCGGGAAGAATGCTTACCGTGTCAACAAGATCATAACGGTAAAAGAACTCATCTCGGGTTTACTCGCTGAACTCGAGGCGGTTTAACAAGGCCCGCTCTGGGCTTTGTTCCTCGAAATAATTGTTGACATACAGGCAGAAAGATCTTAGTATACACATATAGTTACACATATAGGAAATTCCATGAAAAGAACAAACATCATGCTAGGTGACGATCAGCATAAGAAGTTGAAGAGCTATGCCAAAAGAGAGGGCCGGACACTAGGGGGCTTGGTGAGAGATGCGCTTGACGTCGTCTATAAGAAAAAGGATAGGCTCGAACATCGAAGGCAAGTTGCCGTCAGTGCTTACAGCGAGGGATTCATCAGTCTGGGGAAACTTGCTGAGGTTTTGGGACTTGATCCGGTCAGCACGAGAAATTACCTAAAAGACAATGGAATCCCCATCCAGTCCCAGGATCTTCAGAACTTGACCCAAGACGCAGAGAATGCTTGAGATCATTTTCGACTGCTGTTGTGTCTCCAATTTTGCACTCTCCGATTCTCTATTTATTTTGGAGAATTTTTATAGCAAATCTGCTTACATCACAAATTTTGTGTCTGCCGAGATTATGAAAGGGATACAACAAGGACATAAAGACTTGGTGAAAATCCAAGAGGCTTTGAGAGAGGGATGGCTCAAGGAAGCTGTTTTGAACTCTAAAAAAGAGAAATCCCTTTATGAAACACTTTCTGTCTCCCTCGGGCTCGGTGAGGCATCTAGCATTGCTGTGGCGAAATCCAGAGAATTTATCTTCGCCTGTGATGATAGGGCGGCAAGGAGAGAATCCGGATTATTGGATGTGAAACTCACCGGAACCGTCGGCATCCTCAAGAAAGCCGTGAGGCAAAGAAAAATCAACCTGAGTGAAGGCAATCTCATTCTAGCCAGAATGATAGAAACAGGGTTTTATTCACCTGTAAAATCTCTGGAAGAAATCTAAAATCGAGAACAGTCATTCGTGCTTGAGGGCGTTTACTATATAAGATGTATATTAGGAAAGAATGGTTTTTTGGGAGGATTTTCAGATTATTCTGTTCCCTAAATCACTGTTCGCGGAACAGGTTGACCATCTGCACGCGATTTTTCACGCCGGTCTTCCTATAAATGCGGTAGATATATTCCTTTATGGTGTGAGGGGAAAGGAAAAGCTCGTTTTCGATATCCCTGCTGCTTTTCCCGCTGCAGATCAGCCGGACGACTTGCTGCTCCCTCTCTGTCAGCTTATATTTCTGGAACAGGTGCTCTATTGAAACGTTCGTACCCACTGGGCCTGTCTCCTGAGGAAATATATTCTTGACAAAGCCTCTCAACTTAACCAGGGACACAAGATTGAGGACGTAAATAACGACAGACTTATAAAGCAGGTATTCCTCCAGAGTAACCACTTCGAATATCTGGGATGCATCCAAAAAGAGAGATGCGGTGAAAATCAGGAACAAAAATAGCGAGAGTGTCTGCAACAGCCGTTTCTGAATCCGTGATTTAAACACCTTGGACTGAAAATAAAGCAGGAAAACGAGAACATAGCTCACCAGAAAAAAGGAAACAGCGATTCCCAGAAGAAAAATAGCATACTGAGTGATTTCCTCGGGCTCGGGATTCATGAGCGAATATACGATCTGACCAAGGATCAACCCGATGAAATATATCCAGAAGAATATCCTCCATTTTTTTTGCCAATTTTTTTCCAAAAGGTTAAAAACCAACCCGATAAAAACATAAAGGATGAAAGCGGTTAAAACCGAAAGCACTAGGTAGTAGCTGTAATGGAAAATGCTAACTGTATTCAAGAATGTGCGGTTCATCATGTTGAGCTGTATATAGTTGAACAGAAGGCCCAAAAACACCACGGCATTCAAAAAAATCAAGAGGGCCGAATGGAATTTTAAATAGCGGATGGGGAATCGTTTATAGAACAAAATGGCATGCGCACACGCGGCCATTCCCAAGCCAAAAGCCAGGATGATAAGAATAAGGCTCAGATGTCCCATTTTAGCGGATTTCCTAATCCAAAGATGAATGAAATATTTTAGTACACAGCTTGGCTTATGGCAAGGGCGGTAAGCTGGTAAACAATAAGCCGGGCATGGAGAGAGAGATCGAAGGCAGTCCGCGGATGATCGATAAGCTCACTGCCGACCGGAAGGGTCGGAAGGGAGCTTGAGAAAGGTCCGAACATGAGAAAAGAACGTATCGTCGCACTCATGCCAGTAGTGACCGCACTCCTTCAGCACCGCAAACTCCACCTCAGCGCTCGACAATGCGTTTTTTGTAGCCTCAGCCATGGGCAGGCCGAATGGGTCATCTACTCCCCATAAAAACAGAACAGAATGCGTCAGTCCGGCCGCATCGACGCTGAGGTCCCAGTCTCCCAGTGCAGCCAACGTCTGCTGGTAGGTTAACGCATTGAAATCCGTGTTTTTCAATTCATCGGGAACCGGGAATTTTGGATCCGAGAAATAGGCGGGAAGAATGGACTCGATCAAATCTTTCATGTTTCCTGGTTGAGGCTGGGCTATAATCCCCTGCTCATGCAGGATGGTAATCCGTTCATTCAATAGGGCCTGACCGGCTAGTGTGGCTTCCCGGGTCGGTGGCCCGCTTCCCATCAGAATGATCGAGCGGACGTTCTGAGGA
>DAOWCB010000155.1 GCA_030633795.1 Candidatus Aminicenantota bacterium
ATTACCAAATCTTCACGATAATTGAAAGAGGATCTATAGAGAGAGGGGGGATATGTTTTGCGCGACATCGGCAGATTTAGCCTTCACGATTCATTCTTTGAGGGAATCCGATGAAATCGGGCTCGAGGACTGTTTGAGCAAGGGGAAAGTCATCGAGTGATGCTGAGGAAAGCGAAAGTTGTGGAGAGAGAAAAAAATGGGAAGGCGCAGTTCCACAGAGCCGAAAAGAATGATGAGGGAATGGCGCTTAAAATCTGACTGGAGCGAGAACATACCCCACCGCTCGACTTTTGACAATTAGAGACCTTGACTCTATAATTGGCGTATGCGTGAAAATCTTAAGGATTTTATCGATCCCGGAAGCGAAGAAGAGAAGCTTCTCGACAGCCTGGATTTTGCCAAGCTTCCTCGCCATATTGCTGTGATCATGGACGGAAACGGCCGTTGGGCCGAACTCCGCAACCTTTCTCGAGAAGAAGGACACAAAGCAGGAGCCAAATCAGTGCACGAAGTTGTGGAAATTTGTGCCAGGATAGGGATCGAATATTTGACCCTGTATGCCTTCTCCAAGGAAAATTGGAAAAGGCCCAAAGCAGAGATCTCCATGCTCTGGAAACTCCTTGAAAGTTATCTTAAGGAAGAGCACAAGGTTTTAATCAAAAACCAGCTTTGTTTGAAGGTCATCGGTCAAAGAGACGCTCTTCCTTTCGCAGTTAGAAGGGAGTTGCGTCGTGTGGAAAATCTCACGAAAGATTTCAAAAGAATGACGGTAGTCCTTGCCCTGAACTATGGGGGGAGAGCTGAGATCGTCGAAGCGGTGAAAAAGCTTTGCAAGGACAATAGCTCCGACTTGGATTCCCTCGATGAGAAAAAATTCGCCAGCTATCTGTTCACATCTGACATCCCCGATCCTGACCTTCTCATCCGGACGAGCGGCGAAATGCGGATATCGAATTTTCTTCTGTGGCAGATTGCCTATTCGGAGATCTGGATAACTCAGGAATACTGGCCTGATTTTCGAAAAAAAAACTTGCTCCAAGCTCTTGTGGACTTCCAAAAAAGAGAAAGGAGGTTCGGAGACATACATCCCCACTAGAGGCATCTCCCTGGTCAAATACATGAGTCTTCGAAAGCGAACTCCTACCGCCATTGTTTTATTGGCCCTTGTTTTTGTCTGCATCCAGTATTCTTCGGACCTGGTTTTTTTCATCGTCATTCAGGCTCTGGTTTTGGCATCTCTTTGGGAGTTCTACAACCTTGCATCCCGGAGAAAGCATGCTCCCCAGAGAATTCTCGGATTTGCCGTAGCCTTGATTATCGCCTTTTCCTTTTATTTCGAAGCCTTCCCTTTGGGACTGGCAGTGTTCGCTGCCCTGCTTCTTTGCGGTGTTTATTATGTTTTTGCCATGAACAAGCTGGAAAAGCTGATGAGCTTTGCTCCTTCGATCGCATTGACCTTTTTTGGCGCGCTTTTCGTGAGCTTTACTCTCAACCATTTTATATATTTAAGACAAGAGCACGGCTCAAAATGGATTTATTTTCTTTTGGCTGTAATAGTTATCGGCGATACAGGCGCCTATTTTATCGGGAAACCTTTCGGACGGCATAAACTGGCACCGCTGGCCAGCCCGCATAAAACATGGGAGGGGAGTGTTGCTGGTCTTGTGTTTGCTTGCCTTGGAGGAATCGCGGCCCAACAGATTTTTCTCCCTGAAGCTGTCCTTTGGAAGGCCGCTGTTTTTGCGTTTATCGTGCACGTCGTTGCTCAGTTCAGCGATCCTCTGGAATCCCTTTTTAAAAGAGCCGCCGGAGTCAAAGACTCCTCGAACATTTTACCGGGACATGGAGGATTTTTGGACAGGATCGACAGCATGATTCTGGCCGCCCCATTTTATTATTATCTGCTAATATATATAGGTATGACATAACAAGGATGAAAAAAGTTTCGATTCTTGGTTCAACAGGCTCGATCGGACGCAATTGCCTGGAAGTGATCTCAAGGTCAAAAAACAGATGGGAGGTTGTGGGCCTTTCAGCCGGACGGAACAGGGAACTATTCCGAAAACAGGTCGCGGAATTCCGCCCCAAGATCTTATCGCTCGAAAGAGAGGAAGATGCTGCAGCATTCCGCAGGGAATATCCCGAAAATTCGGCCAATATATTCCATGGACAGGAGGGAGCCGAAGCGGTTGCACGGTATGAAAAATGCGACATCGTCGTATCGGCCATAACGGGCATAAATGGGTTGAGACCCACCCTGGGTGCCGTACAAGCGGGAAAACGTGTGGCACTGGCGAATAAGGAGTCGATGGTTGTGGCCGGCCCTCTCCTAATGGAAACAGCCCAACGAACAGGATCCCAAATTATTCCTGTGGATAGCGAGCACAGCGGCGTTTTCCAATGTCTGGCCAAAGAGGAACAGAATCATGTGAAAAAGGTGATACTCACGGCTTCGGGCGGACCGTTTTTTCGACTGTCGGCTGAGGAGATGAAGAATAAGACTCTGGATGAAGCCTTGAATCATCCCCGTTGGAAGATGGGGAAAAAGGTAACCATCGATTCGGCCACGTTGATGAACAAAGGCCTGGAGCTCATCGAGGCCCGCTGGCTATTTGGTCTGGAGCCAGAGCAGCTGGATATGCTGATCCATCCTCAGAGCATCGTGCATTCTCTGGTGGAGATGCGGGATGGATCTGTTTTAGCTCAGTTGAGCCCTACGGACATGAAAATTCCGATCCAATATGCCCTCACCTATCCGGATAGGGAAGAGGCTCTTTTGCCTTCCCTGGATTTAAGCCAGGTGAGAGCTCTGGAATTTTACAAAATAGATGGTGAAAAATTTCCCCTCGTCCAACTGGCCCGGAAAGCATTGGAAGAGGGAGGCAGCACACCTGTCGTTCTTAACACGGCTAATGAGGTCGCAGTGGAGGCTTTTATCGAAGGGAAAATTCCATTTTCCGGCATTGCAGAGATTGTGACCGAAACCGTGGAAAACCATAAAATAAGAAAAATTGGTGGGCTTGAAGAAATATTCGACATCGACCGGGAAACGAAGTTGAAGACCCGGAATCTTATCGATCAAAGGTAATAAAATGAGCGAAATCATAGGGACGATATTAGTTTTCTCATTCGTGTTAGGCATTCTTGTTTTTGTCCATGAATTTGGCCATTTTTTCATGGCCAAGCTTGTGGGAATCAGAGTAGAAGTATTCTCCTGGGGATACGGAAAAAGACTTTTCGGGATTAAAAAAGGTGATACTGATTACAGAATCAGCATGATTCCGCTGGGTGGATATGTCAAATTTTCCGGTGAAGAGGTTCTCGAAGAAAAAAGAGAGATGAACGCACAGGATTTCATGGCGAAAACGCGGTGGAAAAGGTTTCTGGTCCTTGTCATGGGATCGCTGATGAATATATGCCTGGCAATCGTTTTGATGTCCATCATCAACATGTCAGGTGTGTCCGTGAGCAAATACATGGACGGTAAACCTGTGATCGGTTGGATCGAATCAGAATCGCCGGCAGAAAAGGCACAGTTGCAGGTCGATGACGAGATTTTGAGCATAAACAACAGAAAAATCGATACCTGGAGTGATGTGGAGCTGGCTTTGGGAACCAAACCCGATAAGACAATCGATATCGAAATCAAGAGAGGGGACTTGATCCTGATTATCCCCCTCCTGACAGAGAGCAGGTCCGTTAAACTTACGAAGGAGAGCAGAGAAAAAATCGAGATTGGATATGCTGGAATTTCGGCTAAAATCTGGGCACAGGTAATGATGGTTACGCCTGGTTCAGCCGCGGACAAGGCGGGGATCAAGGCCGGAGATGTGATACGCGAGATCGGTGGCAAACCGGCCCATTATTTTGTGTTCTCAGAAACCATCCAGAAATACCCCGAACAAGAAATTGATTTTGGCATAGTCAGAGATGGGGAATTGATCCATTTGAATGTTACGCCCAAAAGGGAAGGGGATGTGGGTGTCATCGGTGTGGCGACTAGAGTAGAGTTCGTATCGAGACAGGTCGGATTCTTCGGCGCGATTGCCCAGAGTGTGAAGGAGAATGCCCGGATGGCCGGGATGGTTGTCACCTTCATCAAAGACCTGTTGACAGGAGAGGCGTCCACGCGGCAGTTGGGGGGACCGATCGCGATCGCGAACTTATCCTACGAGGCATTCAAGATGGGATTCATGACCCTGATTTGGTGGATGGCCTTCATAAGCCTTCAACTAGGCATCATCAACCTGTTTCCTATACCGATGTTTGACGGGGGGCACATTATAGTTCTTGGACTCGAGGGTTTGTTTCGTCGGGATTTCAGTGTGAAGGTCAAACAGGTCATTATGCAGATCGGGTTTGTCCTGATTATTATACTATTCGTGTTTGTCATCTTGAACGATGTGGTGAAGAGGTTGCCAAACGGGTGGGACAGCCTCATCCCCTTCTAATATAGAATGAACGAGATACACAGAAATATCCTTGCTTCGTTCAGATTTTTAACGCCATTCCCTCATCAATCTTTTCGGCTCTGCGGAACTGCGCTACTTTGCACCTACACCACCGTAATATTCGGGCCATTACTCAGCTTCATTTCAAAGCTGCTCCGGTGCTCATACAGTCCTCGAGCCCGATTTCATCGGATTCCCTCAAAGAATGAATCGGGAAGGCTAAATCTTCAAGGGCGCTGCGGATATTCCTGCGTATCTCTTCGGCAAAATGTTTGATGGATGCGACGATATGACACATATTGTTCGGCGGAAGACCAAGCGGATTAAGGTTGGAAATGTGGTAATCGGAG
>DAOWCB010000102.1 GCA_030633795.1 Candidatus Aminicenantota bacterium
AGTAGATAGACAGAGTTCCCGTCTCCGAAGCATAAGGAAATACGCCTGCCATTCGGGAGGGAAAGGAAATTATAAGCAAAAGGAGGCTGCAAAAGCCGATTTTTTTTCGAATTTTTTTTCTATTCCACGATAACAGCTGTCCCGTAAGCCAGGATCTCCGAGGCGCTCTGCATGATCATCGAAGTGGTGAACCGAACATTGATGACGGCATTGGCTCCCATTTCCTCGGCTTCTTCGATCATGCGATCGAGCGCTTGTTCACGCGATTCCGCCATCATTTTGGTGTAGTCACGAATCTCGCCCCCGACGATATTCTTGAGAGCTGCTGATATATCGCGTCCGATATGGCGGGCCCGGATGGTGTTTCCCCGACACAGCCCCAGAGTTTTTTTGATGGTTTTTCCGAGGACAAAATCTGTATTAACAATAATCATTTCTCAACCTCCTTGTACCTTTCTCTCTTATGAACAAAGAGCTGCTCTCTGAGAAGGGACACCAACAGAACAACCACCCCACCAATAGCGGTAAGAATTCCGACCTTCAGCAGGACCGGAGTGGAGGAATCCTGGATGATCCCTTCTACGGCTTTGTAGCCGCCAAAAAACAATAAAATCATACCACCGATCGAGAGAAGAATCCAGCCAATCCCGCGTTCCAGACGATTGTAGACCGTGTTCCAGTAGACTTCCCACATTTCCTTTTGAGGTTTTTTCAGTTGCATTTTTCCCATCACCTCCTCAAATTTGCCCATTTCTTCAAATTCCCTCCGGCACTCCGCACACTGCTCGAGGTGTTCTTCCAGCATCTGTTTTTCTTTGTTGCCCAACTCTCCGTCATGGTAAGAAGAAATGAGTTCTTTTATTTTCTGATGGTCCATGAATCTCTCCTGATTGATCTCCTATTCATAACCCATGTATTTTCCGACGATCCCCCTAAGCTTTTTTTTTGCATAAAACAGAGAGGACATCACCGTGCCGATCGGTTTCCCGACGAGCTCAGCAATTTCTGCGTAGGAAAACTGCCGAAAATAACGAAGAATGACGATTTCCCTTTGCTCGAAGGAAAGCTTTTCTATACCTTTCCATAATGTTTCCTTCAGTTCCCGGTCTTCTTTTTCCTCTGCAAGAACGTGAACATCCTCTAGAGGGATCGCACGCATCCTGTGTTTGCGTTTCAGCTGATCGATGCAGAGATTTCTCAACAAACGATAGAACCAGGGGAAAAACGGTTTGCTGGTGTCAAACATTTTGATCTTACGGAATGCTTTTATAAAGGCATCCTGGGAAACGTCCAGGGCATCCTGCTGATTGTGGACAAATCCCAAAGCGATATAATAAGCCGAATGCATGTACCTTTTCACGATCGCACCGTAAGTCTCTTTATCTCCCTTCTGCACCGCTACCAATAACTCCCTTTCCGACACCTCTCTATCCACTTGGACACGAACTTTATCCCCGGAAAAAACCTGATCCTTGTTTAAAGCCACTTCTCCAGCCATTTCTTTTTTCCTACTCCTATATACGTCGTTGTCTTTGGATTTATTCATTGGCGAATATTCTTTCTTTGCCGGACAACCTCGTACATAAAAATAGCTGCGGCAGCGGCCACGTTAAGGGAGGTTATTGTACCGAGAAGAGGGATGGAAAGAACCAAGTCACATTTCTGTTTGACCAAAGGTCTCATCCCCTTACCCTCGGAGCCAAAAATGAGTCCGACGGGAACAGTGTAGTCAAACTCATGCCAGAGTCCTTCGCCTCCCTCCTCGGCTCCAATCAACCACACCTCTTTTTTTCTCAATTCCTCCATGGTCCGGACCAAATTTTTAACGCGCGCCACTTTCACATGCTCCAGAGCTCCTGATGCCACCACGGCAACCGTTTCGGTCAAAAGCACTGCCCGTCGCTCGGGTATGACGATGCCATTCACGCCTGCGCATTCCGCCGTCCGGATGATGGCGCCCAAATTTTGAGGGTCCCCGATGCCGTCCAGAAGCACCAGAAATGGGATTTCCGACGACGTCAGGATCGCATCCAGAGAAGCGTATTCTTTGGCCGCCAAAAGGGCAATCGCCCCCTGATGATGCGGGTCTATGCTGTTCATTTTTTTTGGAGGCAAGTAAAAAAACGGGATGCGGTTTTTTTTTGCCCATCCGACAATTTCGGCGATTTTGGCCCTGCCTGCTCCCTCTTGGATGAGGATCTTATTCACCCGCTCGGGTGAATGCTTTATCGCTTCCAATAGGGAATTAAGACGGCTGATTTTTTCCTTTTCTTGAATCCCTTCCCCCTATAATGTCCTACGAAGATGTTTTCTTTTGGGCCTTTTCGATTTTGGCCCAAGTGTCCCGAAGTGTCGCCGTCCGGTTAAACACAGGCTTTTCCGGAGAAGAGTCTTCGGAATCCAGACAAAAATATCCCTTTCTCAGGAATTGATACCGATCTCCAGACCTGGCATCGGCAAGGCTCGGCTCGACCTGGCAAGAGGGCAGAATCTCGAGTGACTTGGGATTCAGAGCGGTGTGCCAGTCTCCCCCCTCTTCCTCGTTAGCGGGATTTTCTCTGGAAAACAGATGATCATAAAGCCGTACTTCGGCCGGGATTGCCTGAGGTACAGAAACCCAATGAAGGGTTCCTCTGACCATCCGGCCATCCTTTGACCAGCCTCCTTTCGTTTCCGGATCATAGGTGCAATGAAGTTCGATAATATCCCCAGTTTTGGGATCTTTTGTCACCTCCTCGCACTTTATGTAATAGGCATGTTTGAGCCGGACTTCTCGGCCAGGGGCCAACCGGAAAAACTTTCTCGGTGGATCTTCCCGGAAATCATCCTGTTCGATGTACAGTTCACGGGAAAACTGAATCTTCCGACTCCCCATGCTCGGATCCTCGGGATTGTTTTCTGCATCCAGCATCTCGACCTGGCCCTCAGGGTAGTTGTCGATGATCACTCTTAAAGGCCGCAAAACCGCCATCACCCGCGGGGCATTCTTGTTCAGATCCTCACGCAAACAGTACTCCAGCAGAGCGATATCCACAGTGCTTTCTCTTTTGGCCAATCCGATACGGTCGCAAAAATTCCTGATGGATTCTGGCGTGTATCCGCGCCTGTGCAAACCCGATATGGTCGGCATCCGGGGATCATTCCAGCCGCTCACATGTCCCTCCTCTACCAGTTGTAGAAGTTTCCGCTTGCTCATCACCGTGTAGGAAAGATTGAGGCGGGCAAATTCGATCTGCTGGGGATGATGGACCTCCAATTGTTCGAGGAACCAGTTGTACAAAGGGCGGTGGTCCTCAAACTCCAAGGTACAGATAGAATGGGTAATGCCCTCGATGGAGTCGGACTGACCATGGGCCCAATCGTAGGTGGGATAGATGCACCACTTATTTTCGGTTCTGTGATGTGTCGCCCTGAGGATACGGTACATCACGGGATCTCGCATATTCAAGTTCGGAGAGGCCATGTCGATCTTTGCCCGAAGAGTCCGGGAACCATCCGAGAATTCCCCGTTGCGCATGCGCTCCAGAAGACCCGTATTCTCTTTACCTGACCTATTCCGATAAGGACTGTTTTTTCCTGGTTCTTTCAGAGTGCCCCTGTATGCTCGGATTTCATCAGCACTCAGGTCGCAAACATAGGCCTTGCCCTTTTGGATAAGTTGCAAGGCATATTCATACAATTTCTCGAAATAATCGGAAGCGAAAAAAAGACGATCCTCCCAATCGAATCCGAGCCAACGGACGTCCTCTTTTATGGCCTCCACATATTCCATTTCTTCTTTGATAGGATTGGTGTCATCAAACCGCAGATTGCAAAGCCCCTGATACTCGGCAGCAAGACCAAAGTTAAGGCAGATGGATTTGGCGTGTCCGATATGAAGATACCCGTTCGGCTCAGGAGGAAAACGGGAATGGACTCGTCCTTGGTTTTTGTTCGTCTCCAAATCTTGGTCGATGATGGTCCGGATGAAGTCTCTGATGATGCCTTGTTTGCCCTCTTTCCGATCGTTCTTCATGACTCCGCCTCCTCATTCCTTATCGACCCGTGCTGTTTTAAATATCCCAACATTTCAGAAATCCGCTGGCTGCAATTCTTCAGGGACCGGGGCAGATTCAACCTAGCCCCCTTTTCCACTAACGGTATGAATTTGTCCAAATCCAAGCCTGACCCTCGCGTTGTAAGAGCAATGCGGAGAGGGTGATAAAGATCTTTTCCCTTGCAGCCAGTATCCTGCTTTATTTCTTGAGTGATGGTTACAAATCGTTCAAAGTCGAACTGTTTGACGTCCGCGATCTTTTGTCCGAACAGACTGATGACTTTTGATGCACAATCCCCCTCCATCTCCTTTTTTGTTTCCTCATCCATCTCCAGAGGGGAGTATTGGAACAACATAGCCACTTGAGAGGGGAAATCCGCGAATCGGTCCACTCGTTCAATGAATATTTTCACGGCCGTTTCCAGCCAATCCCAATGGGCATCTGTCATTTCTTCTGGTAAAAGTTCAGCCATTTTCATATGAGGATAGGCCATCTCTGCCATTTGCCGCACAGACAGAGTTTTGGCATGCTGGCGATTGATCCAATAGAGTTTATCATAATCAAAAATAGCGGCTGACCGGCTTACCTTTTTCAAATCGAAAAGCCGGATCAGTTCCTCCCTGGATAAAACCTCCTTATCCTCTTGGGGAGCCCATCCCAACAGAGCCAGATAATTGAAAAGAGCGGAAGAGAGCACGCCATCCTTCTGGAACTGGTCAACGGCCGTAGCCCCATGACGTTTGCTCAACCGTGTTTTGTCCCTTCCCATCACCATCGAAAGGTGGACAAACTGCGGTGGGACACAAGATAAAGCCTGGTAAACGAGAACCTGGCGGGGCGTGTTGGAAATATGATCCTCCCCCCTTATCACATGGGTTATTTTCATCAGGGAATCATCCACCACAACGGCAAAATTATAGGCCGGATGTCCGGTGGATCGAACAATGATCGGATCCCCGATCAAGCCCAAATCAAACTTGAGCTCATCCCTCACAAGATCTCGGAATGTCAATTCTCCTCGATCCGGAGTTCGCAACCTTACGGAGGCTTTTTCCCCATCCTTAATCCGCTGGAGGGCCTCTGCAGCAGAAATATTTGCACATTTCCCGCTGTAGATGGCCACACCATTTTTTGCCAGCGCTTTTTTTCTTTCCGCCTCCAGGTCTTCCTGTGAGCAAAAACAGTGATAAGCTTTTCCCATATCCAAGAGTCTTTGTGTGTAATCCTTGTAGGTATTCAACCGGAGAGATTGTCTGTACGGGCCAAAGGCCCCTCCCACATCCGGTCCTTCATCCCAATCCAATCCGAGCCACAGCAGATCTTTTTTCAGTTTTTCCTCATATTCCAAGGCAGACCGCTTGATATCCGTGTCCTCGACCCTCAAGATAAAGGTCCCATTTTGCTGGCGGGCAAACAGCCAATTGAACAGCGCTGTCCGTGCATTTCCCACATGCAGCAATCCCGTGGGACTGGGCGCAAACCGTACTCTGATGTTTTCCATCGCAAATAATATTAACCTGAACTATTCACAAAAAACATCGATGCTTTTTTACTTCAACAATGTCAGTAACTTATCCTGACATTGTTGAAAAAACTTTTCAAGAAGAATCTTTTTATAGTCATCGACGTTTTTTACCCTTTTGGGCGAACCTTCTTGCCGCATTTACTTCGTTGCGTCCCATTTGCGGTATAACAATA
>DAOWCB010000069.1 GCA_030633795.1 Candidatus Aminicenantota bacterium
GAGGCCCGAGCAACAGCCGGGATTACAACGGCATTTTTAACGATCACTGGTGTAAGTTCCACAGCGGCGATGGGTTCTACACGGCGGTGGATCCCACCGATTGGACCACAATCTATACAGAAAGCCAAGGGGGAAGGATTCGGCGAACCCATGCTCTGTTTCGGCAGAAATCAACGGGAATCACACCCAACCGAATCAACACGCTGAACTGGGAAGATGTCGTTCCCAAGCAGACAGATCCCAGTCATCCTGTGGTACGGATGAATTGGAATACACCGTTTGTCCTTTCCCATCACAATCCGCACACTTTGTATTACGGGGCCAATTTTCTTTTCAAGAGTGTCGACCGGGGAGATCACTGGCAGATCATCAGTACTGATCTTTCCACGAATGACCCGAAAAAAACACTCAGGGACAGCGGCGGCCTGACCAGAGATGTCACGGGCGCAGAGGTTCACTGCACCCTTATAACCATCTCTGAATCCCCTCTCGTGCCCGGATTGATCTGGGTGGGGACCGACGATGGGAATGTGCAGTTGACCTTGGATGATGGGGTGACATGGACCAATGTCAGGCAGAATATCCCCGATGTCCGGGAAACCCTCTGGGTCAGCCGGGTGGAAGCCTCCCATTTCGACAAAGCAGTCTGCTACGTGACATTTGATGGCCACCGGAGTGATGATTTCCGTCCCTATCTTTACAAAACCGAAGATTTTGGCCGGACGTGGGAAAATATTGCCAACAACTTACCGGATGAGCACAGCGTTTATGTCATCAGGGAGGATATGAAGAACAAAAACCTGTTGTTTGTGGGCACTGAATTTGGTGTGTTCGCATCCGTCAATGGCGGCAAATCCTGGACACAGCTGAAAAATGGGATACCAACGGTTGCCGCACATGATCTTTTGATACATCCTAGAGCTGCTGATTTGATCGCAGGAACACATGGTCGAGGCGTGTATATCTTGGATGACATCACGCCTTTGCAGCAGTTTACCGAAGAGGTGTCTGGGAAAGATGCCCACCTGTTCGAAAATCCTGTGGCAACCAAATGGCAGGGCATAAGCAGAGGAGCGACACGGGGTCACAAACTGTTCGTCGGGCGAAATCCCCTATCCATGTCTCAGGTCGAACCGTCCAATTCGCCGACGCCCATCCAAAATACTGCTTCGATAAATTATTATCTCAAATCAAAACTCCCGGAAAAAGCTATGGTTAAAATAAGCAACCTGGACCAAACGCTGACAAGGGATATATTGCTGGATGACACCCCAGGTATCGGCAGGTACAGATGGGATATGCGGTTCGAGCCGACCGAACAGCAGAAAAAAAACTTTGTGAAGCGGCTAGAAAATGTTTTTGTTGAATTGCAAAAACAAGTCGAAGGGAAACAAAAAGAACGCCTGAATCAGCTGCAGCAAGAATTTCAGAAGGCTAAAACCACAGATGGATACAACAAGATTGTACGCACAGTTATGCAAGAATTCAGGAGTTACGCCAGAGGTCGAGCCTTTTTTGTGCGTCCCTTGCAAGGACAAGAGGTTGGGGCGGGAATATATACGCTGAAAATGAATCTTAACGGGGAGAGTTATTCAGGCCTTATCGTCATCCGAGATGATCCTATGTTGACGAATTAGGGTTTTGACTTTGATCCGATTGTTTGCTATTTTTTTAACAAAGAGGATGGATTGAAACGATTTTTTCTCGGTTGCTGTTTTTCAATGTTCAGCCTGTGCATCTTTTCCCAGCAGGTGGCTGAACAGGTGGTTGTTATCAACATCGAAGTTCCGGTTCGAGTTTTCCAGAACGGGAATTTTGTCGATAACCTAACCATCGATGACTTTGAAATATTGGAAGAAGGCATTCCCCAGAGGATCCAAGCGGTTTATCTCATAAAAAAAAGGACGGTCGAAAGAAGCGAAGAAAAGAAAAGATTTGTCCCCTCCACCGACAGAACCTTTTTTCTCTTTTTTGAGATCTCTGAGTACACCTCTGAAATCGGAGATGCCATAGATTATTTTCATGAAAATGTTCTGGTTCCGGTCGGTAACCTGATAATCGTCACGCCGATGAACACCTACAAGTTGAGAAACCAAGTTTTGGAGGAGCAGTCTAAAAAGGAGCTCTCAAGACAGCTTAAAGAGCTTTTGAGAAAAGAATCGTTGATGGGGAATGCTGAATATCGTGGAGCAGTCCAGGATCTTATCGGATTGGCGAAGTCGTTGGCAGCAAGTTCCCCCGATGGACCTGGTAACAATGCTGCGCAGTTGGATGAATACACCCTTTCCGGTTATGGACGCATGCCTGTTGAAAAAAAACTGATGAAATATCTGAATACTCTGGAGAGGATTAGAAAGCTCAGGCGCGTGAACCAGAAGAAGCTTTTGGATTTTGCGAAGGTCCTGAAAAATAATACCGGGCAAAAATATGTTTTTTTGGTCTACCAGAGAGAGTACATCCCTCAAATAGAGCCAAGCATTTTGAACAGGTATGTGGCCCAGTACCAAGATAAGCCCCATGTTCTCCAGGGTTTATACAGCATGTCTCACACATCTCGCAGAGATATTTCTTTTAATGTGGACCTCGTTAAACAGGCCTATGCCGATTCTTCCATCTCGATTCATTTTTTGTTTTTGACTTCAGCCATCAAGCATGTGCAGGGGGTGTATTTTCAAGAGCGTTCCGAGGACATTTTTGGCGCTTTTCGGGAGATGGCAGATGCAACCGGAGGATTTGTGGACTCCTCCGCTAATCCGGCATCATCCTTCAAACGAGCCGTTGAGGCTTCTGAGAATTATTACCTGCTGTATTATTCTCCCGATGATTATCAGAAAGATGGCCGGTTTAAAGAAATAAAAGTAAGAGTGAAAGAAAAAGATTTTAAGGTGCTTCACCGCATGGGATATTTTTCCAACTGATACCTTTCACTCACTTCAGACGGACAACTTTGGCAGGCCCATGGTACAGGCCATTGAACAAGAGTTTAAACGTGCCGTGAGGCTGACCGCGAAATACGATTTCTGGACCATACATGACAAGTTTTCCCTTGCCGACAGTCGCTTCGATCAGGACGATGCCTCCTTCCAAGTAGTGCTGTCCCCAGGCCCAACCGCTCCTCAACGGGGTGTCGCTGTCGAACCAGGCTATCGGGCGAGCTCCTTTGAGTTGGGCTTCGGGCTTAAGTCTAAAAACGGGACTTCGGTTGAATACCACATCTGCCGTGTCACCCATCCCGTAAGTTAGGGGATGGCTGGTGTCGAGCCGGACCTGAAGGAGGGAGCCGGGAACAAAAATCTGTCCTCTCGAGAGGGGCTTCTCGGTTCCGTCCTGTGTTTTTTCGACAAGGGCGTTTTTGATCGGGAGGCCAGCATGAAAACCCAAGCTCGTTGAGCTTCCGATGGTCAGAACGGTTCCCCCTTCTTTCAGGAAACGAAGAAGCTGAGGCACTGTTTTATCGACAGTAATGTTTCCCAACCGGTTGCGGTACTCAGCGGGAACATCTTCTGGGTTCATTGGGGCGGATCGGCCGTAGCGTTGACCGGTTTGAATGCTTTGTCCGGGGATGGCTCCGCTGACAAACACCAGGACATCGAATTTTTTTGCAAGATTGTCAGAGTTGAAAGAATTGGGATAAACGACTTCGAACGGGAATTCGAACTGCTCGAACAGCCATCTTACCCATCCAGATGACATCGATCCTCCGTAGCGATCCCAAAGGCCGATGCGGAGCGGCTTCAGGCAGAATGCTTCGCCCACTGGCTTGCGTGGTGTCCCTTCGAATTTCAGTCCCAGTTCATCTGATAACATTTCCAATTGTTTTGCGGTTGAAGGCTTTTTCGGAATGTATATCGATCCTGCGGCATAGGTTTTCCCGTTGGCCTCGAAGGGCTGTTTCAACCAATAGACCTCTTCCTTGTTTCCCAAAAGCCTGTTCGTGGCGATAGAAGCATCGTTTACCCTATGGTCCAGCAGGAATCCAACAGCCCTATCTGTATTGGTTATATTTCCCGCCGGAGTTTGTGCAAGATCCACAATTTTTTCGAAAGGACCATCGAATCCTTCCAGGATCCTGTCAAACTGAATCCCCATCTGGAAGGCAAGAGTCCAGCCTGCCATGTCGTATGTGGGCCTTGGAGGTTCTCCAGGGCAGGGGATGTCGTCGGGATAGTTTTGGGGCTCGAACATGGAAAGAATATGGGGGCGAAAAGCTTGCGCGCATTTTATGACGTAGGAACCGGCTAGGTAGGATTTTCCGGCGACCTCGAAATCCCGGCTGGCTTGATGTACGATGATCCCGTTTTTTATAAGTGTGTTGACGAATTTAGTGGCGGTTAAAAAGTCGGGCTGTTTGGCCGGAAGGATGTATCCTCTTGGATCACGCGTGGCGGGATCGTGGATCATTTCATAATATTTGACTGGGAATCCTCGGGACCGGCCTGATCCTTCCATTTTGGCTTGATCAGCCTCGATTTTATCTTTCAGAGCGAGGATGTTATTGGGAACGATGGTCCAGTGATCCCGATTGCCCCTTTCGATGGATCTTTTTCCCATGCGATAGATATTGAGCAAAAATTCTTCGCGGTGTTTGGAAGCGAAATCAAGGATGGCTCGGTCAGCCGTGATGGAATATTCCAAGGATTGACGAAAATGCCACTTTTGGGGGGCCACGGGATAAGGGTAATCGCTGTTGGGGAGATGTTTATCTGGGATGAAAGGAATTTCCATCGGAGTAGGATTTCCGATCGTCTCGGTTAGTATCCCTATCATGTTATGGAAGTACACGGTTGTCCTCAATCCGCCGTTCCACCAGATGGAATATCCTGCTCCCGACCGCATCGTGGCTCCAGGTTTTTCTTCTTGGACGAATCGTGTGTGCATAGCAGCTCCCAGCAGTTGAATTTGGACCGGGATCAATGGATCATAACTATAATTGAAAGGGTCTCTGAAAGGCGGAGCAAACAGGACGCATCCCGATGGCCCTGTTTGGTGATGATTGTACACGATTTGGGGGAACCATTCCCTGTACAGTATGCGGTTCAGAGCTTCGGTTTCAACCTGAGTCGACATGTAAAAATCCCTGTTGTTGTCATGGCCGATATATTTATGGTACAGCCTGGGAAGTCCTCTTGTGGAGCGTTTGGTAGGCTCCGGTTCGCGCATATACCAGTCACCAACGAGCTCCATGCCATCAGGATTGGAGCAGATGGCCAGGAGGATGACGTTGTCGAGGATCCGCAAGGTCTCTGTATCATTTCTGCTGACCATCTGATAAACAAGCTCGATCAACTGCTGGGCTCCCAAATCTTCGGTTCCATGAAGCCCACCAGCGATCCACACGACTGCCTTGCCCTCTTTTGATAGTTCCATTGCTTGTGTGTCGTTCAGGCCTTCAGCAAGGGCCATCCGCTTAGCGATTTCCTTATATCGGTCGATGCGAGGGTGGTTTTCAGGGGATGTTATGATGGCCATGTACATCGGCCTTCCCTCTGCTGTTTTTCCGATTTCTACCAAGGACATGCGGTCGCTTTCCTGAGCTAGTTTTTTCCAATAATCGGATAATTGGGTGTAAGAAGCCAGAAAATAATCCTCTCCGGCATCATGGCCCATTGCTTCTTTTGGAGGGGTGATTTTGTCTTGTGCTATAAGCTGCGGCGAAAATAAAAAAAAGCCCAGTAAAATAAGGATAAGTGTTTTTTTCATGCGCATGTCTCCTCTCTAATTCTCGGGTAAAAACGTTACGAAATTTTATATCAGACTCATCATACGAAGTCAAAAAGGAAGATAACATGATGATTTGATGCACCTCCGCTGGGTGTTTATTTTGTGATAAATTACCCAGTGAGTAAAAACTAACTAAAGGAGGTGCCTAAATGAATTATATGGGCATTGATCATCACAAGCAATACGCACATCTAACTTTGGTGGACGAGGAGGGTAAAAAGCTCAAGTCTGGCAGAGTGGAGAACCACCGGATTGAGGTCGAGGAATTTCTCGATGGGATTGATGGAGAGGTAATGGGGGTGGTGGAGGCTGGTCGGTCGAGTTATACGATGGTAGATATGATGAAAGAGATAGGGGTGACTATGAAAGTGGCTCATCCTAAGGAGTTGAGAGCGATAGCGGCGGCAAAGATCAAGACAGACAAGCGGAGCTCGGAGATACTGGCGCATTTGCTGCGGACGGATTTAATTCCTGAGGTTTATCAGCGTAGTGAAGAGAACCGTTTGGCGCAGCGGGTATTACGGCAGAGAGTCTTTTATGTCAGGGAGAGGACACGGTTAAAGAATCGGATTAGAGCCCTTCTTATCCAACAGAGGGAAGAAGTTCAAGGAGAACTAGGTGGTGTTAAAAACATCTTTAGTGAGAAGGGAAGAGAGGTATTGAAAGGGCTTTGTCTTGCTCAGCATGACAAGGTATTATTGCAGAGTTTATTAAAAACGTATAAGCACTATATGGTCCGAATCAGCGAATCCGACGGTCTTATTCGTAAGCTTTTCGGTAAACTGAGGATGTCTCGATTGATAAGCACTGTACCTGGGTTTGGGATGTTTTTTTCTGTGTTAGTTGCGACAGAGATCGCAGATATAAGGAGATTTTCCACAGTGGGGAGTCTTCACAATTATGCTGGAGTTATTCCATCTACCTTTAGTTCCGGGCAGCGCAGCTACCATGGAAGGATTATCAAAGATGGGAATCAGTGGCTGAGATGGGCTGCCGTGGAGGCGGTATGGCCGGCGATACGTGCTGATTTTGACCTTCGGCTACATTATGAGCGATTCAAAAAGAAAAAGAAGAGCAATGTGGCTAAAGTGGCCACGGCTAGGCGTCTTCTGGCAATCATCTATCAGATGCTCAAAGAAGACCGTGCATATATAGTCTATAAAAAAGAATGGATGGATAAATAACCGGTCGCCTTGTAGGATGCTTAACGGGCCTTAAAGGTCGCGTTCTTTAGGAAGATTAAGGGACCGAAACCTAATATTATAGTGTGTGCGGACTTAGACTGGGAGTCTAAGGGCACGGATAAAAGAATGGTTCACAAGACCGATTAAAAAGAGAAAAAGGAAGAATCAAAAAAAAGTACTTGCATTAAATCATCATAAAAGCATCCTTATTTCCTTGATATAAAAAGACTTCATATAGGCTTTTAGGAATGGGTTTGCTTCCATGAGGATTTTTTTTGTGCGCTTCTGCTCCGCTCGGGTATTTTCCA
>DAOWCB010000113.1 GCA_030633795.1 Candidatus Aminicenantota bacterium
CCCAAGTTGAAAGCATGGAAGTATCCCCTCCCCGAGGACAAGGAAATTTTCCGGATCCACCGAGTGGTAATCCATATCGACGGACCTCGGGTGGTGCGGCTTCAGATGCCCCCAGATCAGCACCGTTCCACGGTCACCGATCACATCGCTTTGCGAACAGGAGAACTTGCCGATGCGGAATGGAGCCCGGATTCCACCCTGTTCGCCTTTGTCTCTGTTTCCCGTGACCACAAACATGTCGTGCTCCGGAAAGCCGATCCGGAAACCGGCACAGTCCGGAAAGTCTTGGAGGAAAAGGTCGATACGTTTTTTGAATCGGGATTCAACAAAGTGAATTGGCACGTACTACCCGAATCGAACGAGGTGATCTGGTTCTCGCAACGCGACGACTGGGGACATCTTTATCTCTATGACCTGGAGACCGGAGAACTGAAGCGACGCATAACAGATGGCAGTTGGAACGTTCTGCAGGTCTTACGGCTGGATAGAAAAGAACGCATCCTTTACTTTACGGGAGCAGGCCGGGAAAAAGGCGATCCTTACTTCCAATATCTCTACCGAGTCGGCTTGAATGAATCCAATATAGAACTCCTGACTCAGGGCAACGCAAACCATACGATCTCTTTATCCCCGTTAGGACCTTACTTTGTCGACAGCTATTCGACTCCTGTGGATCCACCTGTCAGTGAAGTTTGTGATATGAACGGCCGGAAACTCCTTACGTTGGAAAAAACCGACATCTCCCGGCTCATCAAGGAAGGATGGAAACCGCCGTTTCCATTTACGGTCAAGGCACGAGACGGCGTGACCGACATCTACGGGCTTCTTTTCAAGCCCACAGACTTCGATCCTGCGAATAAGTACCCAATCATCAACAGCATTTACCCAGGCCCACAAACAGGAAGTGTGGGTAGCCGAAGTTTTTCCGCTTCACGCGGTGATAGGCAGGCTCTGGCCGAATTGGGATTCATCGTGGTTTCCCTTGACGCTATGGGGACACCCATGAGGTCGAAATCGTTTCACTCAGCCTACTACGGAAACATGGGCGACAATGGGTTGCCGGACCAGATCACCGGCATGAAACAGCTCGCTGAACGGTTTCCCTGGATTGACATCGACAGGGTGGGAATATACGGACATTCGGGCGGCGGGTTTGCATCCACAGATGGCATCCTCCGTTATCCCGATTTTTTCAAGGTGGCAGTTAGTGGGGCAGGGAATCATGACAACCGGAGCTACGAAGACGATTGGGGGGAAAAGTGGCAGGGCCTCTTGGAGACATCCTCCGACGGCACCTCTAACTACGATAACCAGGCAAACCAGCTTCTGGCCAAGAATCTGAAGGGTAAGCTCCTGTTGGCTCATGGCACCATGGACTCCAACGTGCCCATGTACAACACGCTACTTGTCGTAAACGAGCTTATCGCGGCCAACAAAGATTTTGATCTTATCCTGTTTCCTAATCGCGGTCATGGGTTTGGCCGTGAATCCTACATGATGAGGCGCCGATGGGATTATTTTGTCAAACACCTGATGGACGCGGTGCCACCGAAAGAGTATAAGTTCAAGATGGAGCCGTCACGGTAATCGATTGCATTATGAACAGCGATTGACCGGAGTTTTGGGCAGACGGAAACTAAGTTGACTTTCAGATAAGGCTTCGTTATTTTAATGAGGAGTAACGATTGATGGAGGGAATTTTGAGAAACAAGATGATCTATGTTTTTTTAATCCTTTTTTTATTTTTTTCTCAGGCTTCCACAGCAAATGCTGACAGAGACAGGAATATATACGAGCTTGCAAAAGAACTTACACAGTTGTCGACCCACATGGCACAAGTTAGTTATGACCATTATAAAGGCTGGGGTAGCGAGATTTCTGACCAGGAACAAGCGATTCTGTTCGAAGCTGAATCCTTTGCTGCGTCTAGTCGACTGTTCTTGAGATTGACAGAGGAGAGGTTCAACTACTTCAAGACAGGATACTTGAGAACCAACCTTTATAATGCTTTTGTGAATCTGACTCGCGCATATAAAGATCTAGAGGAAGAGAGTCAAAAAGTGGGGCGAGTCCCCTATTCTCTCGATGATTGTCGAAGGCTGCTCGAGCGGATGGAGTACGAATTTTCCTTATGGCCATCCGCTGATAACCTGGCTTATCTCCATCAAAAATACATTAAAACACTGGATGCTACGGTTTATCTAATTGAAAGAAAAGGGCCGGGAGAGTATGTGAGGCGTCCCTTTAAAAACTTAGAGAGTCTTTTTCGTTTCAACTATGATCAAAGAAGAGGAAAAGATCCCTGGCAGCACCTTGTGGAGATTTCCACCGAAACATTGGAGAGGATGGAAGAGGAGGAGATGGTTGATCTTACTTTTGAGGATTACCTTGTGATCGAAATGAGCGAACGCTCAAACCGCCCTGTTTATCTGATCAAGGATGGGAAAAAATGTGGCATCACCTCACCAAGTGTGCTCGAGCGATATGGCGGTTGGAGCAAAGTTTATGAGGTCCCCGCAGATGTGATAAATGCCTATCCAGATGGAGAGGACATAAAAGATATGTCTTTGAACCTTTTCCTAGAATTCATAGAAATGAGGAAAAGGTAGAACACTGAGATTAAACTCCTGTATCTAATCAGAGCACGTGTGAGCCTTGGCAACAGACGCTTGTAAGAATAGAATTCCCGATATATTTTCCCGATATTTCTCTCTAATTCTTCACATGTCATATTTTTGGGGATGAATACCTTTCCGGGGGGTATATAAGTAAATTTTGACCAGTCTCGAGTAATTATTCTTCCTTCTTTTGTTAGTCTATCGTATAATGAGGTGCCAGGAAAAGGGATTAAACTGCTAAACTGAGCGATATCAACATCCGCTTCAAGGCAAAATCTAAGGGTTTCGTCAAAGGATGAAAGGTCGTCATTGTCAAACCCAAAAATCATAGCTCCGCATACAGCAATTTTATTTTTGTGAAGGTTTTTTACAGTTTTCATATAGGCATTTCTCATATCGTTGTACATGGATGTCTTTTTTGTATTCGGCTGCTCGCGAATGGATTCAAATCCAATAAACAATCCTAAACAACCGCTTTTTCTCATCAGTTTCAATATTTCCGGTTTATGGCCTACTGCCCACGACGCCTCGCCTAACCATTTTCGTTTCAACGGGATAAGTGCTATGAGTAGATTCTTTAGGTAAGTAGGATTGATTATCAGGTTGTCGTCTGTAAACAGTAGGAAATTTTGCTTGTCCATGTCCTTTATTTCTGCGATGACTTCCTCGATTGGCCGGAATCGTGTTTTTTTCCCGAAGAACCTCTCGATTGAGCAGAATTCGCATCCTTGAGGGCATCCTCTCGATGCCTGAACCACGTTTGTGCTCATATATATTTTTTTATTCAGAAGCTCTCTTCGCGGGATGGGGAGATTCCTCAAATCGACATACCCATTGGCTTTATGAAATCTCTTCAGGTTTCCGGTTCCATAGTCTTCGAGGAGTTTCGGCCAGATATTCTCTGCTTCTCCGATAACCACCGAATCGGCATGTTCGATCGCCTCATCAGGCATGGCGGATGCATGAACGCCACCGATAACCACCGTCACACCTTTTCTTCTGAACTGGTCCGCTATTTCATAAGCTCTGGGAGCTGCAGGAGTCTGAAAAGAAATTCCCACCATATCGACAGCCTCATCGAAATCAATTTTCTCGTATTCCTCGTTGATAATCTTCACACTCATTTCCGGGGGCGTTAAGGCGGCAAGCATGGATAGCCCGAGCGATGGGTATGTGAACATCCTTATTTTCTTTTTATTGGAAACATATTCCGGATTCGACAATGATGCATTGACAAACAGTATATTCATCGGACACACACCTCAACTCGCATGTATTCGATCAGACGGATCGACCAAGGGTTCGGATCTATACATTTTTCTCATCTTTGATTTCAATGGATAGGCGAGGATATGAAGAAAAACCATTTTTAATAACGACAATCTATCTCCCCGATAATGGATATTATTCTTTGATAAGTTTATCGTTGATTGGAAATCTTTCCATACAGATTTGAAGTATCTTCGATAAGAATAACTCTTTGCGTAAAGGTTGACGAACTGATTGTAAAATTCTCTCCGGTCGAGTCTCGTTGGAAGAACGGAATGGACATGGTCAAAAAAATCATAATTCCTTATGGCTAATCGATCACAACTTTTTTGATACAATTCAGTGCCCGGTAAAGGGGTTAACACGGTAAATACAGGCTGAAATAGATTCATTTTACAGACATATCTGTAAAGCTCGATAAAATCTTCTTCAACAAAATCAGGGTTGACTATAAAGTGTGCGGAATTAGTAACGCCTAGTTTCTGTAGAATTCTAATGGCTTCATTGTTTTGTTCCACCGAGGTTTTTTTGTTCAATGTATTCAAATCCTCATCTTTTATCGCTTCTATGCCCATCGTTAGATGATCCAACCCTGCCGCTTTCAGGCTTTCGATAAGATCGGGGTGTTTAACGATCGTGTCGACCCTCGCGTACATAGAGAATTTTTTCTTTATTTTCCGTTCTTGAATCAATTCGCTCAGTCTCCAGGCTCTCCTTATACTGTGAAGCGAATTATCATCGGCAAAATTCACGAACTCCACATCTTCGGGTAAATTGGCCATTTCTTCGACAACAGACTCAGGATCGCGTGTGATATATTTTCCCTGCATCAACTTCCAGCATGCACAAAAAGTGCATCTGAATGGACACCCTCGGCTTGTAAGCAACAAAGTAGTTTTATTTCTCATCTGGTCACGATAATATTTCCTGTAATGACGGGTTAAATTCCTTGAAGGAAACGGTAATGAATCTAGATTTACATTTAAATTTGCTTTCTCGGTAAAATAAAATTCACATTCTTTTCTTAAAGCTATATTTTTTACGGCATAAACATCTTTTCCTGTTTCCAGAGTGTTGATGTATTCCTTAAAAGATAAATCTGACATCCCAATAAATATCACATCTACAAAAGGCAGGGCATAATCGAAGGGCATAAAAGTGGCATGATGTCCCCCAATAGCTGTCACAATATTTCTGTTGAATTTTTTAACTTCTTTTAAGACCTCCTTGGCCGAGTTTGCATCACATGTATAGCCTGTAATACCCACAAAATTTGGATTGAACTTCTCCAGTTTATCAACTAAGTTTTTGTCTATTCTCATATCCAGTATTTCCACATCATGTTCCTTTGCAGCAGAAGCTAAATATTCAAGCTCCAGAGGTTCACCTATAGCAGGAGCAAATAAGTAGCGGTTTAAAGGAGGTTTAATTAAAAGAATTTTCATGTCCAGCCTCCTACTCACTCATCAATGAATAAGTTAATCCTGATCAGGAGAGAAGTTGTTAAAAAGTTGTAAAGATTATGTCAAAAGTTTGTCAATTTATTATTCTGAAATGAGAGGATCAGAATCTCATCAGAAAGGTCAGGGAAGTCGAGAACAATCCAAACAGCCTGGCAGCCTGGGCTAGAGTTGCCATTTTGAAAATAAATCCGGGCTGAATTCCGAAACAGAATCAAGGATTGACAAGGATAGAACAAACC
>DAOWCB010000178.1 GCA_030633795.1 Candidatus Aminicenantota bacterium
AGGTGGCATTCCAACCCAGGTAGGCGTGGTGGACGGAGGATACATCAACGTCGTAACCAAATCCGGGGGAAACAACAGCAACGGACATGCTTTGATTTACCACACGAGCGAAAGCCTGGCAAGCCCTCTCACCTCCAAACAGGAACAAAGCGCCTCTGGTATTTCTGCACCCGCCTTGGATAAAAAGCTGTGGGATTTTTCTCTCTCGATCGGCGGACCGATAGTGCGAGATAAATTGTGGTATTTCTTGAATGCTCGAATCATCTCCCAATCCCGCTCGACAGCCTTCATCCCCTGGACAGATCCCCAGGGAATTGAACATGAGGCCTTCGATTGGGACAACTCGGAAAAGATGGGATTTATCAAGTTCACAAGCCAATTTGTCCCCAACCTCAAAGTCACAGCATTGTTCAATTATGTGAACCGCAACAGGCCTTTCCATGACAATTTTCTCGATTGGAATGTTACTGCCGACGCAACTCGAAATATGGACCATGAGAATCTTTTTTACGGAGCCGGCATTCTCAACTACACTATCGATCAAAATACGTCCGTTGATGTTAAGGCCGGCTATCTCTCCGGCAAACTTCCTCTCCTTCTTCAGAAAAATATAAACAGCGAACCGAGCTATATCGATGAAGTCTCAGGACACACTTGGGGAAGCGGATTGCTCAATGAAAAACAGGTGAGGACAAAGTTCCATGCAAGCGCTTATCTGACAAGGTTTCAGAACAATATTCTCGGAGCCAGCCATGAGCTGAAAGTGGGGGGGGAATATGAATATTCTACAATCGAAAACTCGGCATGGAAAGAAAACAATCTCACAATTCATTACAACCAAGGCGATCCTTACTTCTTCGGGTTGAATCCTTCTCCTTCCACCTCCAATACCGTAGGCAAAGGAGTGATATCTTTTTTGATAGCAAGCGTGGGGGAAGATGCGTATACCCCCAGGTTTGATCAGCAAAGGCTCAGTTTGGTCCTCCAGGACACAATGACATTTGCACAAAGGTTTACGTTGAATCTTGGTGTCCGGTTTGATCGGAGCACCGCTTCGCAATCTTCTCTTCTCAAACTAGCAAGCGGAAACCCTCTCTCTGTGACTCTGGGAGAAACTCTGATAGAACCAGCTGCCAGCTTAAATCCCTTCGACGAATTCGGTGTGGCTCCTTGGAAAAACATGATAACCTGGAATGTTTTATCCCCGCGCTTGGGATTCGTTTTTGACGTTTTCGGAGACGGGAAAAGCCTGTTTAAGGTCTCCTATTCGCGGTACACGGAACAGGCGATGCTCGAATATGCTGTTTCCCTCAGTCCGTTTGGACCATCAAGTTCGCACTCGTTCTATTGGTATGATGAAAATATGGACGCTGCCGTTGATGAGAATGACACATTTATTCCGTATCCTGAAGACTATCGCTTCTATAATCCAGATTTTACCAAAAGCAGAATCGACTCGGATATTACATCTCCCAGTACGAATGAGATCACAATCGGCCTAAACCAGGAAATATTCGCAGATTTTTCTGTCCGCTTCACATATATTTCCAAGGATAAAAAAAATATTTATGAAAACGTTCTTCACAGTCCTGATTTGGAGAAGGACTGGTACACGACCGAGCAGGATACAGAGGGATTGTGGATACCATTCCAAACCATCATTCCAGGAATCGATGGATACAAAGACAAATCCATAACAGTCTATTTTCCATCGCCTGATGCTCCTCTTCTTTTTGAGCGTTTCAAGAATGTCCCTGAACTCAACAGGAAATACCGAGGATTCGAAATCGCATTCAAAAAACGCATGTCCCATAACTGGCAACTGGCAGGTTCTGTAACTATGAGCAAAACAACAGGTAACATCGGTTTAGGCTATTTTGCAAGTTCCGGAACGACCATGGCTGCGAATACGCCCAACTATTTCTTGAATATCAAACAGGATGCCAGGCTGGATTACGACCGTCCTTTCATCTTAAAACTTGCCGGCACCTACAGGTTTCCGTTCGATATTTACATGAGTTTTTTCTACCTGTATGCCAGCGGAACTCCCTGGGCCAGGAGTGTGACGATCTTTCCCCCTTCTCAGGATGGAACAGAAAACACCGTGGCAGCCTTGCCAGTGACGGTATTGCTTGAGAATCCAGGAACAAGACGAACAGACGCATTCGAAAACCTGAATATAAGGATCGAAAAAGAATTCGCCCTGTCCCGCTCGAAAAGAATAAGCTTTTTATTCGATGTTTTCAATGTTTTGGGAAAACAGTATCAGATCCTCGTCAAAAACGACGGGGGCTTTTGGTATCCTTCCGAGGAAGGTTCCACAAACGGCATCCGAATCGTGGATCCCAGCTACAAAAAGGTCACATCGCTCCAAGGAGCAAGGTCTTTCCGCCTGGGATTGAACTTTAAATTCTAAGGATGGAGCATTTTTTTTAGAAATTCAAATTCATCCGGCTTGATGTTCCCACACACATAAGGAAAAACGCTTTGCCTAAATCAAGGGTTTCATCCAAAAATCATACGCAGTAAAATCATAAATCCAGGGATTTATCAGCAGGATGTTTTTCGTGGAAGGCATTCCCTAATACATGGAGTACTGTGGTGCGGAAGGTGGGACTCGAACCCACACAGCCGTTAAAGGCCATAAACTCCTGAGGCTTACGCGTCTACCAATTCCGCCACTTCCGCACCTTTTTGTTAGGCGGCCTTTGAGGATGCTATTATAAAACGTTGTGTCTCTAGAGTAAAGCTTTTAGGGCTTGACAAATGGAAAAGCAACTCCTATTTTAACAGTGAGTGTTTTACTCTTCTTTTTCTCATCCCATAATCAAAATACTTCTCTATTTTTTCTCCCAACATTTGTATTAGGAGGCCCAAGTGAAATTATCGAGTCGGAAGCAAATCGCTTCTCTCTCCAAATTTAAAAGCGACCAATTCCTCACCACATCCTTTTATCTCAACTCCGATAAAAGCCATTTGACAAAGAAGCAAATCACGCTTTCTATCAAAAATCTCCTCAACAATTACAAGACAACAGTAGAAAAGGCAAACTTAGGGAAAAAGAAAACGGAATCCCTAAGACAAGATTTAGACAAAATCAGCCGGTTCTGCAAGGAAAATCTAAATTCTCACACCCTGGCGGGATTGGCCCTTTTCTCCTGTGGGAAAGAAAAATTCTGGGAGGTGTTCGAGCTTCCCAACCCCCCGCGGAACAGAATCCTGATGGATCAGGATCCCTATGTCCGTCCGCTATCCGCCATTTTAAACGAACACCGCAGAATCTGCTTGCTTGTGTTCGACCGCAAAGAGGCCAAATGGTATGACCTGTTTATGGGTGAAATTTCTCTTCTTGACCAGATGGAAGGCGATGTTCCCAGCAAAGTAAGGGAAGGTGGTTGGGAGGGCTACGAATCAAAGCGTATCGAAAGACATATCGCAACACACCTGCACGATTATTTCAAGGAGATGGCCAAGAAGACATTCACACTTTTCAAAGCAAACAATTTTGAATGGTTTTTTTTGGGATGCAATGACGAATATGGCCAAGAGTTTGGGCCTCTTCTCCATCCTTACCTTCAAAAGCGCCTCAAAGCCCGGCTAAGATCAAAACCTGGCAATCATATGAACCATATTCTTAAGGAAGCATCCACCCTGGAAAAGAAACTAAAGGATCAGGAAGATAAACAAATTCTGGATCATTATATTTCTGTGCTGAAAAAAGGGGGACTGGCCATTTCGGGATTAAAGGACACATTAAGGAGTCTTAACCAAGGAGGCGTTCAAACGCTCTTGATCACTCGGTACTTTTCCAAACCCGGAAAAGCTTGTCCGAAATGTGATTTCCTTTTTGTCGACGAAATCAAATGTCCTTCCTGTTTACGAAAAACTGAACCTCTTATGGACGTTATCGACGAGGCCGTCGAATCGGCGATGGATAAAAAAGCACATGTCATACACATGGATCCCCCATCAAAGCTCTCCAGGTATGGAGATATTGGGGCTCTCCTAAGATACAAAACCTAATTCTGAATTATTTATAAAAATTGTCGATTCCATTTTTCAATAATACAAATCAAATTTTAAAACCCAAAAAATTTCACAATCGACAATTTTTACCCTTCGGGCGAGCCAATCTCACTGCATCTGCTTCGTCGTGACCTATACGCAGTAGCTAATTTTTTTATTTTATTACAATAAAATCCTTCACATCATCCATAACTTTTATTATCTCTAGCTCTCCTCCAGACTCTCTCACCTGAAAAACTAACTCTGCCAATATCCCATTTTGCCTGTCCTGAATCCCGCTCATACTGTAGCCTCCTATCCTGATCACACCTCTCTCAATATCATTCCCATCCACTGCTACGAAATCCCTCGTCAAATCCGTTTGCTTGACTCCTACAAAATACATCATGTCTGCGGGGTATTTAACCTCTAA